>CAIUGQ010000086.1 GCA_903898725.1 uncultured Burkholderiales bacterium
GCGCCGGTCGGCAGCCCGCCGTTGGCGAGCACGATCCGGTCGAAGCGCTCGGGCGCCTCGGCCGCCATCCGCAGCCCGATCAGCGAGCCCCAGTCCTGGCAGAAGAGCGTGACGCCGCGCAGGTCGGCGGCGTGCAGCCAGGCCGACATCCAGCGGACCTGGTTCGCATAGGACTGGGCGTCGGCCTGCCGCGGCTTGTCGGAGCGACCGAAGCCCACCAGGTCCGGCGCGACCGCGCGCAGGCCGGCGTCGACCAGCACCGGGATCATCTTGCGGTAGAGGAACGACCAGGTCGGCTCGCCGTGCATCAGCAGCACCACCGGCGCGTCGCGGGGGCCCTCGTCGATGAACGCGATGCGCAGTCCCGCCACCTCGACATGGCGCGGCACGTAGGGGAAGTCGGGCAGGTCCGCGAAGCAGGCGTCCGGCGTGCGCAGCGCGTCGACGGTGGCCGTCATCGGCGGATGACCCGGACGGTGAGCGCGGCCGCGAGCACGAGCACCACGACGAGCGCGGCGCCGCCGTAGGTCGGCAGCCAGTAGGCGAAGACGCTGTTGATCGCCACCTGAGTGGGCGCGTCGTAGCCGGCGGGCATCGGCAGGATCCGGTGCTCGCGAGACCAGACCTCGTACGCGGCCCGCATCGACTCGAAGGCCTGCGGCAGCCGCGCCTTCAGGTCGGTGGTCTCGCCCGGATCGGTCCGCAGGTCGTACAGCCGCCATTGGCCGTCCCCCAGCGGCGGCAGGCCGCGGGAGAGCTTCAGGTCGCCGCGAAAGAGCGCCTCGTCGCCCGACAGCTCGTAGCCCAGCGTGTCGTCCGGCCCGCGGACCGGACGCGCCGGCTCGTGCAGGGCGGCGACCAGGCTGCGCCCCGAGATGGGTTCGATCGGGCGTCCGTCGTGCTGCGCGCCGGGCGGCGTCACGCCGGCCAGTTCGAGCAGCGTCGGTGCGAGGTCGGTCACATGCGTCAGGCTGTGGTGCAGGGCGCCTGCCGGCGCGCCGCGCACGCCGGAGACGATCAGCGGCACGCGGGTGCCGCCCTCGCCGCCGATGAACTTGTAGCCGGCCAGCGGGGCGGCTGCGGCGCTCGCCCAGCCCGGTCCCATGATCGCGTAGGCCCCTTCGCCGCCGAGCCGGTCGATCGACTGCGAGTACTGCGTCCACAGCCAGGGCTGCGCGGCCCGGTAGTCCGAGCCCTCGGGACCGTTGTCCGACAGGAAGACGAACACCGTGTTGTCGTAGAGGCCGCGGGCCTTCAGGTGGGCGACCAGGCGCCCGACGTGGTGGTCCAGCGCCTCGGCCATCGCCGCATACACCTCCATGCTGCGCGCCTGGTGCCGTCGCTGCGACTCGGGCAGCGTGTCCCAGTCGGCGTGCGTCGGCACGCGCGCCATCGGCACGTCGGGTCCGATCACGCCGAGGGCGGCCGCACGGTCCCGCCGCGCGCGCCGCAGCGCGTCCCAGCCCGCGTCGTAGCGCCCGGCCTGTCGCGCGATGAACTCGCTCGGTGCCTGCAGCGGCACGTGGTTGGCCTGGAACGCGAGCAGCGCGAAGAAGGGGCGCTCGCTCGCGGCATCGGCCTCCAGGTACTCGATCGTCCTGTCGACGAACCACTCCGACGAGTAGAAGCGGGCGGGCATGGTCGCGGGCCGCCCGTTCTCGAACCACTCGACCGTGGCCGAATGCGGCAGATAGCGCTGGGTCGGCACCCAGTTGTCCGAGCCGGTGTCGCCCAGCACGATCGAGCGGTCGAAGCCGCGGCGGTCGGGCAGGTTGTGCGGTTCGGAGCCGACGTTCCACTTGCCCGCGACATAGGTCCGGTAGCCGGCCTCGCGCAGCAGCGTGGAGACCGTGACGACGTTCGTGTCCAGCGAACCGAGATACCCGGGGCGGCCCATGTGCCGGCGCGGCATCGACTCCCGCAGGTTGCCGATGCCGGCGCGATGGTGCTCGACGCCGGTCAGCAGCATCGCCCTGGACGGGGCGCAGGAGGCGGCGACGTGGAAGTTGGTGAAGCGCGTGCCCTGGGCCGCGAGCGCATCGAGATGCGGCGTCGGGATCTCGCCGCCGAAGGCGCCGACGTCGGTGAAGCCCCAGTCGTCGGCGACGATGACGACGATGTTCGGGCGCGCGCGGGGCGTGGCCGAGGTGGCCGCGGTGGCCGACGTGGCCGACGTCGCCGACGTCGCCGACTTAGCCGACGTGGCTGCGGCGTCTGCGGCGATGGCCGGCGAGGCCGTCGTGAGGGCGAGGAGCAGCGCAGCGAGGTGCGGTGCGGCCAGCCGCGACGCGGCGAGGCGCAGTCGGGTCAGCGAGGGGGTGGGTCTCGTCATGCATGTCTCCCGGGCGCACCGGCTTCGAGCGCCTCGGCCACCGCCCACAGGCGGTCCTGACCCCAGACCGCGGTGCCGCCCACCGCGAAGGAGGGCACCCCCCAGAGCCCGTGCTCGAACAGCGCCGTCCGATGGCGCTCCGCGTCGGCGCGCCATCCGGTGTCGGCGAGCGCGTCGCGGCAGTCCGACCACGCCAGTCCGGCGCGCTCGGCGATCGTGCGCAGCCCGCGATCGGTGCCGGCATCGATGCCCTGCGCCCAGGTCGCGTCCATGAAGGACAGCATGAAGGCCTCGCCGCATCGCACGCGCTCGGCGTGAGCCAGCAGCGCGAGGCCGCGCTCCACCGGACGGCCGACCGGATCGATCAGCCGCCCGAACGGCACGCCGCGCACATGGGCTTCGCGCGCCGCGTCGGCGGCGATGTAGCGGCGCTTGGCCGCAGGGACGGGCAGCCCGCGCATCACCATCGGCAGCAGCCCGCGCAGCCGCAGCGTCACGCCGGCCCGCTTCGCCAGCCGGACCACGCGCGGCGCGGCGATCGCGGAGTAGGGGCTCCTGAAGGAGAACCAGAACTCGATCGGGCCCCGATGGCGGGCCTGCATCGGGGCATCGGAGTCCGCATCCGGTTCGATCAGCAGTCCGCTGGTGCCCGGGCGTCCGACGCCAAGGTCCTGCAGCCGGTGTTCGAGGTGATGGAGACGGTCCAGGCCCCAGTACCACTCGCCGTCGAGGTGGAAGGTGGCACCGAGGTAGTGGCCCAGACGCCTGCGCAGCGCCTCGGAGGCGGCGAGGTGCGCGGCGACCGCGGCCGAGGCTGCACTGGGCACGGCGCCCTGCGGATCGCCGCCCCGAGGCCCCGGCCCGGTGTGCGGGTCGGCGGACGGGCGGCCCGTTGCGTGGCAGGCCTGCCAGGCCGCCTGCGTGATCGGCGCCGCCGCGGCGACGAAGTGCCCGGCCTCGGCGGCCGCCACGAGGCGCGCGGTAGCGTCGGCCAGCGGACCGGCCGGCGGCTGCGTGCCCGGGTCGTCGAAGCCGAGTCCGTGGCGTCGCGCGAGCAGCGCCGCGTCGCGTCGCGCCCAGGCGATCAGGCGGGCGCGTTCCGGTGCCGCGGCGTCGTCCGGAGCGCCCACCACGTGCGGCACCAGCGTGATCCGGTAGCGGCGCATCAGGTCCGGCAGCATCGATGCCGCGAGCAGCGAGTGCGGATCGTCGGGCTGGTGGAAGTAGTGGAGCCGCAGCGGCTCGCCCCGGGCCTGCCGAAGGCGCTCGGCCCGCGCGCGACGACGCAGCAGCCGCTCGCGCGACAGCAGCCAGGCCGAGATCGGCGGCGACAGCAGGCCCTTCAGCGACATCGCGTCCTCCTGCCACGGCGAGGCGCCGCCTGGCCGGCTGGCGTGTGCCGGCGCGTTTCCCTACACTGGTGCATGGGGTACGCGTCCGCCAGCGGCCCGACGATCGGAGAGCGACGAGGGTGAACAAGCCGTCCGGACGCGGCCCTGCCGCCAAGCGCGCACCGGCCGGGTCGGCCAAGGCAGCGGCCCGTCCCCGCCCCGACGACGCGACGCCGTCCATGGGGCCCGACGACTGGCTGGACGCCGCCCACGCCGCGGTCGTGGCCGGCGGCTTCGACGCCGTGCGCGTGCTCTCGCTCGCCCGGTCGCTGGGGATCACCCGCGGCAGCTTCTACTGGCACTTCGCCGACCATGCCGAACTCGTCGCCGCGCTGATCGAGCGCTGGTTCCGTCGCGAGCTCGAGGCCGATCGTGCGCTCCAGGCGGCCGCGGGCGAAGACCCGGTCGCCGATCTGCTGACGCTGCTCGATGCGGCGCTCGCGCGCGGCGGCGAGGATCTCGCCGACCTTCGCTTCGAGCTCGCGCTGCGCACCCTCGGGCGCACCGATCCGGCGGTGGCCCGGATGCTCGCCGAGGTCGACGCCGTCAGGCTCGGCGTCTTCGCCGCGAAGCTGCGTCGCGTGCTCGGGGACACCCGCGAGGCCTCCGATCTGGCGGCGCTGCTGTACGTCGCGGTCGCCGGCGCACATCAGGCGCTGGCGCGGCCGGGCAGCGACGCGGGCATCGCCGCCTACCTGCGGGAGCTCATCGCCGAGCACCTGATCCGGCGTCCTGCGGCGGCCGCCGCTGCACCCCGGCGTGGCGCCGCCCGGCGAGGGCGCGGTCCGGTCAGTTGAACCAGTAGGTGTAGTCATCGTCGGGACCGCCGGGCTTGTCGAGCGTCCGGTCGATCGTCACCGGGATCTCGATGAACGAGCGCCACGCGGGGGGCGGCATGTCCGCATGGTGCGCACGCAGCAGCGCGCGCAGGCGCGCCACCTGATCCGGGCGCGTGGCCGAGAGATCGCGGCGCTCGGTCGGGTCGGTCGCGAGATCGAACAGCCAGGTCCGTTTCGGGCGCTCGGAGTCGATCAGCTTCCAGTCGCCGTCGCGCACCGAGCGCAGGCTGCCGTCGCGCCAGAAGAGCGTGCGCGCCGGGGGGGGCGTGGCGCTCGCGCCCAGCCACGGCAGCAGGTTCACGCCGTCGACGCTGGCGTTCGCCGGCGCGGCCGTCGCCCCGGCCGCGGCGGCCACGGTCGGCAGCACGTCGATGCCCGAGACCGGGGACTGCAGCTGCGTGCCGGCCGCGATGCGTGCCGGCCAGCGCGCGACGAAGGGCACGCGCACGCCGCCCTCGAAGAGGGTCAGCTTCCAGCCCCTGAACGGCTGGTTGACCTCGGGCAACCCGATGTAGCCGGGCGCACCGTTGTCGCTGGTGAAGATCACCAGCGTGTTCTCGTCCAGTCCCTCGTCGCGCAGGGTCTGCATCACCCGGCCGACGCTGCGGTCGATCGACCGGATCATCGCGCCGTAGACCCGACGGCGATGGTCGCCGCGGTCGGGCATCGCGTCGTAGTCGGCGCGGCTCGCCTGCAGCGGCGTGTGCACGCCCCAGTGCGCGAGGTAGAGGAAGAACGGGCGATTGCGGTTGGCGCGGATCGCGGCGACGGCCTCGTCGGTGTACCAGTCGGTGATGTAGCCGCCCGGCTCGAACCAGTCGCCGCCGTTGTAGCTCGCCGCCCAACGCATGTTCGACCAGAGGAACCGGTCGATCGGATCGAAGTCCTGCTTCGAGTTGACCACCGCCGGAGCGTGTTCGGGCAGGTACAGCCCGCTCTCCATGAAGACCGTCTCGGCGAAGCCCTGGCGGTTCGGCCGCATCTCGGGCGTGCTGCCCAGGTGCCACTTGCCGATGTGCATCGTGTGGTAGCCGCGCTCGGCGAGCACCTCGGCGATGGTGCGCTCCGAGCCCGGCATGCCCAGGTCGTTGAACCGCGGTGCCGCCGCCGCGGCGTCGCGATCGATGACGATCGGGTGGGGGCGGCCGGGGGTCGCGTACAGGTCGGCCGCGACGCGCGCCATCGCGCCCGGCGTGGGCGTGAACTCGACGCCGAAGCGCCACGGATAGCGTCCGGTCAGGAGCCCGGCCCGCGACGGGGTGCAGACCGCGCTGACCGCGTAGCCGTGGTCGAAGCGCACGCCCTCGCGGGCCAGCGAGTCGATGTGCGGCGTGGCCGCGCCCCAGTCGGCGTGGCCGCCGCCGTAGGTGGTGACGTCGTTGCGGCCGAGGTCGTCGGCGAGGATCACGATGATGTTGGGCGGACGGGCGGAGGCCGGGGCTTCGGCCGCCGCCGGGCCGGATTGCCAGGGCACCGGCCGGTTCGGTGCCCGGGGATGCTGCAGGTCGGTCAACCAGCCGAGCGAGTGACGCAGGATGAGCAGCCGGTTCGTCCAGCCGAGCGCACCGATGCCGATGAGCACCAGCAGCGCGATCCCCCAGGTGCGTCGACGCAGCGTCATCGCGGTACACCTGCGGCGAGTTCGAGCATGCGCTGCGCGGTCTCCTCGCCGCTGTTCTGGTTCTGTCCGGTGACCAGCCGTCCGTCCGCGACGACATGCCGCGCGAAGACGTCCAGCAGCGCATGGGCGCATTCGAAGCGGGCGCCGGCGGCGCGCAGCTCGGTCTCCGGATGCTGAGGCGTGGACCGCACGCCGAGCTGCGCGAGCTGCCGGTCGGTGACCGCCGTCAGCCGACGGCCGCGCACCAGCGGCGTCCCGTCGGCATCGTGCGCCTGCAGCAGGCCGAGCGGCCCGTGGCAGACACCGCCGACCACCCGGCCCGCGGCCCACGCCGCCGCGACGCCGCGACCGAGCGTCGCCGAGCGGCCGAGGTCGTAGGCAGCGCCCCAGCCGCCGGCGAGGAAGACCACGTCATAGGCGGCGAAGTCGACGTCATCGATGCACAGCGAGCGTTCGGCGAGCCCGAGCGCTCGGGTATCGGCGAGAAAGCGACGGTCCGAGGGCGAGATCACGAACCACCTGAAGGACTCGAGGTCCACCGGGATCGGCCCGCCCGCGACGCTCGCGAGATCGACCTGCATGCCGGCGTCGGTGAAGGCGTAGAAGGGCGCGGTCAGCTCCGAGGCGAACACGCCGGTGGGGCGTCCCTTCGGGCCGGGCCGTGCATGGCTGGTGGTCACGATCAGCGCCCGCCCGCCGGGCAGCGCGAAGCGCGGGCCCAGATAGGGCGCGTGCAGTCCGAACGAACGCAGCAGCGCGGGCAGTCCGATCCGCAGGCCGATCGCGATCGCTGCGAGGGCTGCGGCGGCGGTGACGAGGGCGACGAGCACGGCGGCTCCGGTCTCCGGGTCGATACGGACGTGCGAACCGGACGCGCCGCATCACCGTACACCCTTGTATGGGTGGACGAACACTAGTGCAGCGCTCGGCGCGGTGTCAACCCGGCCGGGGGGCCGGCCTCAGCCGCAGGTGCCGATCCAGCCGCAGGTGCCGCAGCGGTCGCAGCCATCGACCTTCGCGAGCGTCGGATGGTGACACTCCGGGCAGGTGCGTCCGGTGATGCGGGGCGCCTCGGGTCGGTTGGCCTGCGCCGAGCCGATGCCCGCGCCGGCGGGGTGGCCGAACGCGAACGCGCGCATCGGATCGAGCGGCGCGCCGTCCGCGCCCAGGATGCCGAGCATCTGGTAGCGGTGCAGCAGCAGGCGGGCGAGGTAGGCGATCGTCGAGGGCCAGACCCGGCTCCTCGCCTCGCCCGGCACCGGTGCCCAGAAGTCGCCACGCGGTTCGGCGAAGTCGACCAGCTTGGCGAGCTTCCGACCGATCCAGGCGGCATCGACGATCCGCATGTCGATCGACAGCAGCTTGGTGAGCCCGTCGAAGGCGCGCGGGTAGGTGCCCGCGAGCCAGACGGAATAGGGCCGACGGCTGCCGTCGGGCAGGGTCAGCTCCTTGACGATCATGTGGATGTCGTCACCGGTGGCGGGGTTGGCGACATCGACCGACCAGGACATCGTGCCGTCGGTGCCGGTCTTGGGCTCCTTGCGCGAGATCAGCGCGTCGAGCATCGGCGTGGACGCCGGCGGCTCGGTGAACAGGCCGAGCGACTCGCAGCGGTGCCGCACGATGCGGGCGAGCCCCGCGACCAGCGACGGCATGGGCTCGCTGCGGCCGGCCTCGAGCTCGAGCGCGAAGCCGTCCTGCCCCGAGGTGGCGGCGAGCGAATCGAGCTTCTTCGCGACCCAGGCCGTGTCGTCGCAGCGCAGGTCCATCGACAGCGTCTTGGCGATGGCGGCGAGCCCGCGCGGCTGTTCGTTGCCGGTGACCCAGACCTCGAACGGCCGGGCGCCCGAGGCCTGCTCGACATGACCGACGACGACGGCGAAATCGCCGGCAGGATGCTCGACGAGCAGGGTCCAGGAGGGATTGCCGCCCGGGAGCACCGGCCGGTCCGGCCAGCGCAGCGATGCGAGCGCGGGCGCCGGGATCGCCTTGAGGGCGATCCGCCGGTCGGCATCGGACTGCTGCAGATCGTGCGGTGCGAGGCGCGATGCCGAAGGCGGTGCGCCGGCGGCGGCCGTGGAAGAGGATGCGACGGACGACCCCGACGGGGACGGCGCGGGGTCCAACGACAGCACCGAGCCGGTGACCTCGTTCGGGCGATAGATGGTGATGCCCTTCAGACCCAGCCGCCATGCGTCGGTGTACAGCGATGCGGTCTCCTCGAGGGGGGTCTCGGCCGGGACGTTGACCGTCTTGGAGATCGCGGCATCGATGTAGGGCGCGACCGCGGCGACCATCTTCAGGTGGTCCTGCGCGCTCATCTCGAGCGCGCCGACGAAGGCCTCGGGCAGTTCGGCGGTGCCGGCATCGAAGGCGGCGTCGAAGGCGACGGGATCGGGCTGGCGGGCGCGCCACA
>CAIUGQ010000087.1 GCA_903898725.1 uncultured Burkholderiales bacterium
CCGCCGGCGCCGGGCGCGGGCCCTGCGGTCGGGGTGGGCACGATGCGGGCGGCGGGCGTCGCGTCGAACGAGGGCGCACGCGGGGCGGCGACGCGCGGCGCATCGGCCGGACGCGCCGCCGGCGTCGGCGCGGGGGGTTCGACGGCGAGGCTCGCAGACAGGCTCAGCGCCGAGCGGACCAGCGCCCGCAGCGAATCCAGCCCGACCGGCTTGGACAGGTAGTCGAAGGCGCCGGCCTTGAGCGCGGCGACGGCGCTCTCGGCGCTGCCGAACGCGGTGATGACCGCGACCGGCGTGTCGGGATGCTCGGCGCCGATCTGCGCGACCAGCGTCAGGCCGTCCCCGTCGGGCAGTCGCATGTCGGTCAGGCACAGCGCATAGCGGCCCGAGGCGAGCAGGCGACGCGCCGACGCGAGATCGGGCGCGCAGTCGACGTCCAGCCCCATGCCCACCAGCGTCAGCTCGAGCAGCTCGCGCAGGTCGGCCTCGTCGTCGACCACGAGGGCGCGGGGGGCGCGCATGCCGCGGGCGAGGCTGCGGTTCTGTTCGGGCGGCATGGGGTTCATCGGTGGGTGCCGGGGACGGGCGCGGGCTCGACGACGAACGCGCTGCGCAGCGGCGGATTATCGCCCGCGGGCCGATAGCGGATCGTCGCGCCGTTGGCGGTGCACAACTCGCGGGCCAGGTGCAGTCCGAGCCCGGTGCCGCGGGTCTCGGTGGTGAAGAAGGGCTCGAACAGGTGCACCCGCGACGCGGGCGCCACGCCGGGGCCGTCGTCGGAGACGACCAGCGTCCAGCGTCCGCTGGCATCGGGCGCCCAGTCGACCCGGACCGCGCCACGCTCGCCGCTGGCATGGCGCAGCGCATTGCCGAGCAGGTTGAGCAGCACCTGGCGCAGGTTGCCCGCGTCGAACCAGATCGGCATCTCGGCGCGCGCGCGGCACTCGATGCGTCGTGCATCGGCGCCCGACTGCGCGACCAGCTCGGCGATCGCCTGCACGAGGAAGGCCTCGGCCGGCAAGGCCTCCGGCGTCGCGCTGCCGCGTCTCGAGATCGACAGCACGTCCTCGATGATGCGGTCGATGCGCCGGCAGTTGTCCTCGACGATCGTCGCCAGCCGCTCGAGGCGCGGCTCGCCCAGCTGCTCGGCCAGCAGGCCGTTCGCATGCCGGATCGCCGACAGCGGGTTGCGGATCTCGTGGGCGATCGACGCCGACAGCCGGCCCATCGAGGCGAGCTTGAGCTGCTGGGCACGGGCCTCGAGCCGACCGAGGTCCTCGAGCACGACCACCTCGTCGGCGCCCTCGGACGGCACGCCGAGCCGCCGGGCCCGCAGCCGCCGCTCGGCGCCGTCGACGCCGGGCACGATGAACTCGGCGACGTCGGTCACCGGCTCGGCGGCCGCACTCGCCGGCCCGATGCCGAGCGCCGCACGCAGCGGCAGCAGGCCGGGCAGCACCGCGGCGCCCGGTGTCGCGCCCGCCAGCATGTCGCGTGCCGACCGGTTGATCGCCTTCGGCTCGCCGCGGGCACCGAGCACGATCACGCCGTCGGGCAGATCCGCGATGACGGCCTGCGTGACCGCGAGCTGGTTGCGCAGGTCCTCGCCGCGACGCCAGGCGAGCCGCTCCTGGGACTCGAGCCGCCGGGCCAGCCGCCCGACCACCGCCGCCGTCGCCAGCAGGACCGCACCGGTCAGCCCCGACTGCACGAAGGCCGAATCGCCGGCCTGGCCGTCGAGGCCTCGCCAGCCGGTCTCGGCCAGCAGCAGCAGCGTCGAGACCGCCGCGAACAGCATCCCGACCCGGGCCCCCACCAGGATCGCCGCCCCCGCGTTGGGCAGCAGTAGCAGCACCGCCAGCCCGGTCCGCTGGCCGCCCGAGGCATGGATCAGCAGCGCCAGCGCGCCGAGGTCGACCGCGATCTGGATCATCGCGAGCGTGGGCAGCGCCACCCGGCCGGGCCGGCTCGACAGCACGAAGAAGACACCGGCCAGCACGAGGTAGGCCGCGGCGACCGGCAGGAACAGGCCCGCGTCGAAGCGCTCGTCGAGGGTGCCCATGCTGCGCATGACCGGCACGTAGGCGATCAGCAGGCCTGCGACGACGAGCCGGGACAGGGCGAAGTACTGGAATGACCGGCGGTAGGCCGGCCAGCCCGCCGCGTCGCGGCCGGGAACGTGCTCGGCCGGCGGCTGACCGCTCACGTCAGCGGCCGTCGCGGCTCGCCGCGTCCACCGGTCCGGCGGTGCCGGTCGCGTCGCGATGGGCGTCGCTGCAGTAGACCTTGCCGCCGGCGAAGCGGGCCTCGGAGCCCGGCAGGTGCACGCCGCAGACCGCGCACTGCATCATCAGCTCGGGGGCGCCGGGGCGCCGCGGCTCGCGGCCGGCCTCGGCGGCATCGCCGCCGCCCGCGGCCGCATCGGCCGCAGTCCGGGCCGCGTCGCGCGCGCGCTCGGCCCGCACCCGGCTGATCGTCCAGAGCCGCCACGCGCCCCAGGCGATCAGCCCGATCACGACCCAGGTCATCACCTTGCCCATCGTCGTGCCCCCGGTCCGTTCAGTAGCGCCCGAGCATCACTTCGAACACGAAGCGCGTGCCGACGTAGGCGAGCAGCAACACGGCGAATCCGCCGAGGGTGAAGCGGGTGGCGATGCGCCCGCGCCAGCCGCGCACCGCGCGCCCGGCCAGCAGCACGCCGAAGAAGGCGAGCGAGACCACCGAGAAGACGGTCTTGTGCTCGAGCCGGAACGGCCGGCCGAACACTTCCTCGGAGAACATCATCCCGCTGATGGTGGTGGCCAGCAGCAGCACGAACCCCAGGCCGATGAAGCGGAACAGCAGCCGCTCGAGAACCATCAGCGGCGGCATCCGTCCGAGCCAGCGCGCCATCGCGCCCTGCTCGACCTCGACCATCGGGCGCTGCAGGTCGCGCTGGACCCACAGCATGAGCAGCGCGTGCAGCGCGGCGAGCAGCAGCACCCCGTAGGCGAGCGTGCCGGCGAGCAGGTGCGGCACGAACAGCGGCGCCTGCTGGGCGGATTCGAACAGGCGCCCCGGCCACATCAGCGGCATCAGCAGCATGACGAAGGCGAGCGGCAGCACGACGAGGCGCAGCGCCTCGAGCGAGGTGCGGCGGCCCTCGAACCACAGCAGGACGAGCCCCACCCAGAGGGTGGCCGACAGTGCCTTGGCGAACCCGTAGTGGAAGCCGCCGCGATCCCACGGCCAGGCGAGCGAGGCACCGTGCAGCACGATGGCGACGGGAAGCAGCCAGCGGGCCGCGGGTTCCGCGGGGCCGTAGGCGGCACCCGGCTCGGTCCGAGGCGATGCGGGGCCCGTGGCGCTGCGCCAGGCGCCCAGCCAGATCGCGCCGTACAGCGCCGCGGGCAGGGCGAACAGAATCAGTACAATCGTCACGATCGGAGTGTAGCGCAGGCCCCATGTTCGACAATCTGTCCCAAAGGCTCGCCCGTGTCGTCAAGACGATGCGCGGCGAAGCCCGCCTCACCGAGGCGAACACGCAGGAGATGCTGCGCGAGATCCGCATCGCCCTGCTCGAGGCCGACGTGGCGCTGCCGGTCGTGCGCGACTTCATCGCGAAGGTGCGCGAGAAGGCGCTCGGCCAGGACGTGGTCGGCAGCCTGTCGCCCGGTCAGGCGCTGGTCGGCGTCGTCCACCAGGAGCTGACCGCGCTGATGGGCGGGGCCACCGCCGAGCTGAACTTCGCGACCCAGCCGCCGGCGATCATCCTGATGGCCGGCCTGCAGGGCGCCGGCAAGACGACCACCGTCGGCAAGCTCGCCAAGCGTCTGCGCGAACAGAAGAAGAAGGTGCTGACCGTCTCCTGCGACGTGTACAGGCCGGCCGCCATCGACCAGCTCCAGACCGTCACCGAGCAGGCCGGGGCGGACTTCTTCCCCTCGACCCCCGATCAGTCGCCGGTCGACATCGCGCGCGCCGCCGTGCTGTGGGCGAAGAACCATTACCACGACGTGCTGCTGGTCGACACCGCCGGCCGCCTGGGCATCGACGAGGCGATGATGAAGGAGATCGCGGCGCTGCACGCCGCGCTCGCCCCGATCGAGACGCTGTTCGTCGTCGACGCGATGCAGGGCCAGGACGCGGTCAACACCGCGCGCGCCTTCAAGGACGCGCTGCCGCTCACCGGCGTCGTGCTGACCAAGCTCGACGGCGACTCGCGCGGCGGCGCCGCGCTGTCGGTCAAGGCGGTCACCGGCTGCCCGATCAAGTTCGTCGGCGTCGGCGAGAAGCTGGCCGGGCTCGACGCCTTCCATCCCGACCGGATGGCCAACCGCATCCTCGGCATGGGCGACATCGTCGCGCTGGTCGAGCAGGCGCAGGCCAACGTCGATCAGCAGGCCGCCAAGGACCTCGCCGACAAGCTGAAGTCGGGCAACCGCTTCGACCTCAACGACTTCCTCGCGCAGATCTCGCAGATGAAGAAGATGGGCGGGCTGTCGTCGCTGATGGACAAGCTGCCGGCCCAGATGCAGGCGGCTACCGGCCAGGCCGACATGGACCGCGCCGAGCGCGACATCCGCCGGATGCAGGGGATCATCCACTCGATGACCCCGGGCGAGCGCCACAAGCCCGAGCTGATCAAGGCCAGCCGCAAGCGCCGCATCGCGGTCGGCGCCGGCGTGCAGGTGCAGGACGTCAACCGCATGCTGGCGCAGTTCGACCAGATGCAGTCGATGATGAAGAAGATGCAGAAGGGCGGCCTCGCGAAGATGATGCGGGGCATGAAAGGCATGATGCCGCGCTGAAGCCGTGGGCAAACCTACTGCGCGTCCCGAGCCGACGCCTGTGGTGCTCGCCGTACAGCTGTACGGCTGCGCTCCACGACGCCCGCTCGGGCCTGCTCGCTACGGTTTTCCCACGGCTTCGATACGTCGCGGACGCAAGTCATGAACCCTGATCGCCCTTCCCTCACCGCCGCCGACCTGCCCGACGGCATCGGTCGCGTGCTCGTCGAGCCCGCCGACACCGCAGGCTTCCTGACCGACTGGCGCCGGCGCTGGACCGGCCGCGCGCTGGCCGTCGTGCAGCCGGGCTCGACCGACGAGGTCGCGACGCTGGTGCGCTGGTGTGCCGCACACGGCGTGCCGATCGTCCCCCAGGGCGGCAACACCGGCCTGACCGGCGGCTCGGTGCCCGACACCTCGGGCCGGGCGGTCGTGCTGTCGCTGGCGCGGATGAACCGCGTCCGCGCGATCGACCCGGTCAACGACACCCTCACCGTCGAGGCGGGCGCGGTGCTCGCGTCGGTGCAGGCAGCCGCCCGCGAGGCCGGGCGCCTGTTCCCGCTCTCGCTCGCCGCCGAGGGCAGCTGCACGATCGGCGGCAACCTCGCCACCAACGCCGGCGGCACCGGGGTGCTCCGCTACGGCAACGCCCGCGAGCTGTGCCTGGGCCTGGAGGTGGTCACCGCCTCCGGCGAGGTCTGGAACGGCCTGCGCGGGCTGCGCAAGGACAACACCGGCTACGACCTGCGCGACCTGTTCATCGGCGCCGAGGGCACGCTCGGCGTGATCACCGCGGCCACGATGAAGCTCTATCCGCAGCCGGCGGCCCAGGTCACCGCCATCGCCGCGGTGGCCTCGCCGCATGCCGCGCTCGCGCTGCTGCAGCTCGCGCGCGGCCTGCTCGGCCCGTCGCTGACCGCCTTCGAGATGATGTCGGACCTGTGCCTGACGCTGGTCGCGCGCCACTTCCCCGACTGCCCGAAGCCCTTCGCCGACGCCCCGCCCTACTGCGTGCTGCTCGAGACCTCGGATGCAGAGAGCGAGGCCCATGCCGCCGAGCGCTTCGATGCGCTGATGACCCGGGCGATCGAGGACGGCATCGTCTCGGACGCGGTGGTCGCGCAGTCGATCGCACAGTCGCGCCGCTTCTGGGCGCTGCGCGAGAACATCTCCGAGGCGCAGGCCGCCGAGGGCAAGAACGTCAAGCACGACATCTCGGTGCCGATCTCGGCCATCGGCGACTTCGTCGAGCGCACCGACGCGCTGCTGGCCCGCCACTTCCCGGGCATCCGGATGGTGGTGTTCGGCCACCTCGGCGACGGCAACCTGCACTACAACGTCTCCCCGCCCCTGGGTGCGGACGGCGACTCGCTGCTCGCGCAGCAGGACGCGATCAACGCGCTGGTCCACGATGCGGTGGCCGCCGCCGACGGCTCGATCTCGGCCGAGCACGGGATCGGCGTGCTCCGGCGCGACGAACTGCCGCGCTACAAGTCGCCGGTCGAGCTCGCCCTGATGCGCAACCTCAAGCAGGCGCTCGACCCCCAGGGCCTGATGAACCCCGGGAAGATGCTGGGCTGAGCGCCCGACGCCGGCGGCGAGCCGCCGACCGGCCGCCGTGGGTACCCGTGCAACGGGTGACTGTCACGAAACCGTCATCGAGGCTTAGACTGGCCGCAGACCCAGCGGTGAAGCCTCCTCCGACATGTGCCGCCTCCTCGCCTACCTCGGTGCCCCGACCTTCCTGTCGGAGCACGTCGAGCGCCCGCCGCGCTCGCTGATCGCCCAGTCGCTGACCGCCGCCGAGGCGAAGACGGTGACCCAGGGTGACGGCGTGGGCATCGGCTGGTACGGCGAGCGGCCCGAACCCGGCCTGTACCGCGAGGCGCGCCCCGCCTGGTCGGACGAGAACCTGCGCGGCCTGTGCCGCCAGATCCGTGCCGGCCTCTTCTTCGCCCACGTGCGCGCCGCCACCGGCACCGACGCCTCGCGCGCCAACTGCCACCCGTTCGCCGACGGCCGCCACCTGTTCATGCACAACGGGCAGATCGGCGGCTACGGCCGCATCCGCCGGCGTGTCGAGGCGCTGATCGGCGACGGCGCCTACGACGCCCGGCTGGGCACCTCCGACTCCGAGGCGATCTTCCTGGCCGCGCTGTCCGGCGGGCTGGCCGCCGACCCGGCGGCCGCCTATGCGCGGGTGCTGGAGGAGATCGTGCGGCTGCAGCGGGCGCAGGGCATCCGCGCGCCGGTGCGCTTCGCCGCCTGCCACACCGACGGCCGCACGCTGCATGCGTTCCGCTGGGCGTCCGACGACCGCAGCCCGTCGCTGTACCTGCGTCGGCTCGACGACGGCGTGGTGATCGCCTCCGAGCCCTACGACGATGCGCGCGATGCCTGGGAGGCCGTGCCGCCGGACCGATCGGTCACGGTCGGTGCCGACGGCGTGGTGCGGATCGAGCGCTTCGGCCCAAGCCTGCGCCCGGATGCCGCGGCCTCCGAGGCCCCCGAGGCGGTCGCCCCGGAAGCCAGCAGCGCCTGACCCGGGCAGATCCGGCGGGGCGCCCCTGCGGGCGGCCCCTGGACAGGCGCTCACGCGGGAACGCCTGCCCGCGTGGCACACCCCCTAGGAACGCCCCCTCGGAACGCCCCCTTCAGGCGCCGCCGGCGCCCATCGCGGCCAGCATCCGGCCGACCGTCACCGACGCCGGGTCGGCGAGCGGCGCGACGATCGAGAAATGATCGGCGCCCCCCACCACTTCCATGCGGACCCGCCGCGCGTCGTCGCTGGCCCAGGCGGCGGCCAGGTCCGTGCTCTGGCGCAGGTACTCCGGGCCCTCGGCGCCACCGACCAGCAGCGTCCAGTCGCCGTGCGCGGGTGGCGCCATGCCGACCGGCTCGGTGCGGCGCGCCTCGGCCTCGTCCATCACCAGCGTGTCGTTCAGGTAGCAGAGCCGGATCGGCTCGAGGTCGTACAGGCCGCTGAAGGCGAAGCCGCCCGCCGGACGCGGGCCGGGGCCCGGGTCTGCGGCGACCGCAGCGGTCAGGTGCCCGCCCGCGGAGTGCCCCCCCACCCAGACGCGCGTCGGGTCGCCGCCGAAGGACGCGGCGTTCGCGATCGCCCAGGCGACCGCGGCCCGGCACTGGCGCACCAGCACGTCCATCCGCACGCCGGGCACGAGGTCGTACTCCACGTTCACCACGGCGACGCCATTCGGCACGAAGCCCAGCGCGACGAAGTCGTTCTGCGCCTTGGTCAGCGACATCCAGTAGCCGCCGTGGATCCAGACCAGCACCGGCGCGGGCGCCGCACCGCGGGCGGCGTAGACGTTCACCGCCTCACGCTCGCCGGTGCCGTAGCGCACGTCGAGGCGCGGCGCGAGCGTGGCGCGGGCGCGCTCGCCGTCGGCGCCCCAGCGCTCGATGTGGGCCTGGAAGGTCGGGACCTTGTCGCGGTTGTTGTACTGCGCATCGAGCGCGGCGCGGTCGTAGCCGCGGAAGATCGGATCGGCCATGGCATCAGTCCTTCTTGGAGGCGGTCGGGGCGGCGGCGGCCTGCTCGCGCAGCACCCGCTTGAGCAGCTTGCCGGTGGCGCTCTTCGGGAGCTCGGCCACCACGTCGACGCGCACCGGCACCTTGTAGGCCGCGAGATGTTCGCGGCACCAGTCGATCACCTGCTGCCCGGTGAGCCCGGAACCGGGCGTGGCGACCAGCGCCACCGCCACCTGCTCGTCCTTCACCGGATCGGGGATGCCGTACACCGCGCACTCGTGGACGCCGGGCATCCGGTACAGGTACTGCTCGACCTCGGCCGGCCAGACCTTGAAGCCGGACACGTTGATCATGTCCTTGACGCGGTCGACGATGAACACGTAGCCCTCGCTGTCCATCCGGCCGATGTCGCCCGAGTGCAGCCAGCCGTCGCGCAGCGCCTCTGCGGTCTCGGCCGGCCGGTTCCAGTAGCCCGCCATCACGCCGGGTCCGCGGATCACGATCTCGCCCCATTCGCCGCGCGGCCGCTCGCCGCCCGCTTCGTCGTGGATCGCGATCTCGAAGCCCTCGACCGCGCGGCCCACCGAACCGAAGCGGTGCTCGACCGCGTCGTTGTAGGCGGCGAAAGGCGAGCACTCGGTCAGCCCGTAGCCCTCGAAGATGCGGCGCCCGAAGCGCTCGGTCCAGCGGCGCGACACCTCCTCGGGCATGGTCGAGGCGGCCGACATCTCGTAGCGGATCGAGGACAGGTCGCGCTTCGAGAGGTCCATGCCGAGCAGGCCGATGAAGATCGTCGGCACGCCGAAGAACATCGTGATGCGCTCGCGCTCGATCGCGTCGAGCACCGCATCGGGCACGAAGCGACGGAACAGGGCCACGGTGGCGCCGGCGTGCACGGCGCCGTTCAGGATGTAGTTCTGGCCGTAGACGTGGAAGAGCGGCAGGAAGAGCGCGAGCCGGTCGTCGGCGCGGTAGCCCGAGGCCGCCGCGGCGGTGGCGACGTTGGTCGCGATGTTGTGCTGCGTGAGGGTCACGCCCTTCGGGAAGCCGGTGGTGCCCGACGAGTAGAGCAAGGATGCGGGGTCATCGCTGCGGCGCTCGACCGGTTCGAGCGGGCCGGCCTGCGCGGGCACGGCGGCGAGCCAGTCGGCCAGCGACTCGGTGCCTGCGGGCGCGGCCCCGGCGGCGGCATCGCACACCAGCACGTGGCGCAGCGCCGGACAGCGCTCGCGCGGCACGTGGCCCGCGAGCTCGGCGAGCGTGAGCACCACCGCCGCGCCCGAGTCGCTCAGCAGGTACTCGACCTCGACGGCCTTGAAGATCGCGTTGATCGACACGGTGACCGCGCCGAGCAGCTGCGCGGCGTAGTAGCCGACGGCGAAGTCGGGCACGTTCGGCAGATAGAGCGCGACCCGGTCGCCCGGGCCGATGCCGTGCCCGCGCAGCGCATGGGCCAGAGCCGAGGCGCGCGCATCGAGCTCGCCGTAGGAGATCGTCGCGCCCTCGAAGAGGATCGCCGGGTGTGCGGGCGTCTCGGTGGCCCGTCGGCGCAGCGTGGCGGCCAGGTTCATGTCGTGCTCCTCCGCCGCCGATTATCCATGCTTCGCACGGGCGGCTAAGATCGGCGCTTTCCGAACGCCGCAGACCTGCCCGATGTCCGACGCCACGCCCCTCTTTCGCCGCCCCGCCACGCTCGAGTGGCTGACCCAGATCCACAAGGACACCGCGGTCGAGCGGATGGGCATCGAGTTCACGCAGGTGGGTCCGGACCGCCTCGTTGCCCGCATGCCGGTCGATGCGCGCACGAGGCAGCCGATGGGCATCCTGCACGGCGGCGTGTCGGTCGTGCTGGCCGAGACGCTGGGCAGCTGCGCCGCATCGCTGACCCTGCCGCCCGACCGCTATGCGGTGGGCCTGGACATCAACGCGAACCACATCCGCGCCGTGAAGAGCGGCTGGGTCACCGGCACCTGCACGCCGATCCATGTCGGGCGCAGCACGCAGGTCTGGGCGATCGAGATCCGCGACGAGGCGGGGAAGCTGACCTGCACGTCGCGGATCACGATGGCGGTGCTGGAGACGAACGCCGCAGGCGGGTGAGACCCCGCCGACCTCACTGCGGCGACCGGCCCGCCGGCGCCGACAGCGCACGCTCGAGCGCGTCGTCGTCCTCGCCCGGCAGCGTCGGCACCTCGATCCGCACGCCCTCGATGCTCGGACCGCCCTTCACCGCCGACCCCGAGCCGACCAGCCCCGGAAACGCGATGATCGCGGCGACCATCAGGAGCTGGATCACCAGGAACGGGACCGCCCCCCAGTAGATCTGGCTGGTCGCGATCTTCGCGATCGGACGCTTCGTCACGCGGTCGACGTAGTCCTGGGCCGGCGCAACGCTGCGCAGGTAGAACAGCGCGAAGCCGAACGGCGGGTGCATGAACGAGGTCTGCATGTTCACCGCCAGCAGCACGCCGAACCACACCAGGTCGATGCCGAGCTTGTCGGCCACCGGCGCCAGCAGCGGCACGACGATGAAGGCGAGCTCGAAGTAGTCGAGGACGAACGCGAGGAAGAAGACCATCACGTTCACCACGATCAGGAACCCGGTCTGGCCGCCGGGGAGCGCGGTCAGCAGGTGCTCGACCCACAGGTGCCCGTCGACCGCGTAGAAGGTCAGGCTGAAGACGCGCGCGCCGATCAGGATGAAGACCACGAAGACCGTCAGCTTCGCGGTCGAATCCATCGCCTGGCGCAGCAGCCCGAGGTCGAGCCTGCGCCGGGCGAGCGCCATCGCGAGCGCGCCGGCCGCACCCATCGCGCCGCCCTCGGTGGGCGTGGCGACGCCGAGGAAGATCGTGCCGAGCACCAGGAAGATCAGCAGCAGCGGTGGCACCAGCACGAACACCGCGCGCTCCGCGATCCGGCTGAACAGCCGCAGCCCGAGCGCGCGGGCCGCGAGCGCGACGGCGAGGCTCGCCCCTGCGCCGACGATCGACGACAGGATGCCCACCTCGTCGGCCGCGGCACCGGCGGGGAGCCACAGGGTCGCGAACGCGATGGCCGCCGCGGCGCCGATGCCGACGAGCACCAGCAGCGACCCGTTCCCCGAGCCGCCGTCCGCCTCGCGCAGGCTGCGTGCCTCGATCGGCAGCGCGGGCACCCAGGCGGGTCGCAGGAACGCGATCGCCACCGTGTAGAGGGCATACGAGCCGGCCAGCATCAGCCCGGGCAGCATCGCGCCGGCGTACATGTCGCCGACCGAGCGGCCGAGCTGGTCGGCCAGGATGATCAGCACCAGCGACGGCGGGATGATCTGCGCGAGCGTGCCGGAGGCCGCGATCACGCCGGTGGCGAAGCGCCGGTCGTAGCCGTAGCGCAGCATGATCGGCAGCGAGATCAGGCCCATCGAGATGACCGACGCGGCCACCACGCCGGTGGTCGCGGCCAGCAGCGCGCCGACGAAGATGACCGCGAACGCCAGGCCGCCGCGCAGCGGTCCGAAGAGCTGGCCGATGGTGTCGAGCAGGTCCTCGGCCATGCCGCTGCGCTCGAGGATCAGGCCCATGAAGGTGAAGAACGGCACCGCGAGCAGGGTCTCGTTCGACATCACCCCCCAGACCCGCTCGGGCAGCGCCTGGAAGATCGCCGGCGTCAGCAGGCCGAGCTCGATGCCGATCAGGCCGAACACGATGCCGTTGGCGCCGAGGGCGAAGGCCACCGGGTAGCCGAACAGCATGAAGCCGATCAGCGACACGAACATCAGCGGCGCGAGGTTGTGGGCGATCAGCTCAAGCATCTTCGGCCTCCTTGCGGCGACGGATCTCTTCGGCGAGCAATGCCTCGGCGCTGGGCCCGGTCTGGCGCACCACCGGATCGGGCGCGCGGCCGAGCAGGAACGCGACGCGCTTGATCAGCTCGGACAGTCCCTGGAGCACCAGCAGCGCGAAGCCGACCGGCATCAGCAGCCGGGCCGGCCAGACGATCAGGCCGCCCGCATTGCTCGAGACCTCGCCGCGCGTCCAGGCCTCGACGAACGGCGACCAGGACAGCACCAGGATCAGCAGGCACATCGGCATCAGGAAGAGCACGGTGCCGACGACCTCGATCCACGCCTGCCCGCGCGGCGACAGCCGGCTCGCGAGGATGTCGATGCGCACGTGCTGGTTGTGGCGCAGCGTGTACCCGGCGCACAGCAGGAACACGGCGGAGAACAGGTACCACTGCACTTCGAGCCATGCGTTCGAGCTGACGCTGAAGGTGTAGCGCACGACGGCATTGCCGGCGCTGATCAGGACGGCGACGAGCACGAGCCACAACGCGGTTCGACCGACGCGCTCGTTGAGGGCGTCGATGGCGCGCGATGCGCCGATCAGGGCATTCATGGGGACTCCAGGAGAGGGGGACCGAACGCGGCGCGGGCATCCCGGGGCCGGGCCCCGGAACGCCGCCGCGTCAGTTGCGACCGGCGCGCTGCGCGCTGATCGCGAAGCTCTCGAACCGGTGCTCGGCGACCGCCGACCACTGGACCTGCTCGTCCCGGAACCGGCGGTACGACTCGTAGACCTTCTTGAATCGCGGGTTCGCCGCCGAGGTCTCGTCGAACAGCTCGTTGGCCGCGCGCCAGCAGGCGACCAGCACCTCGTTGGGGAACGGCACGATGCGCGCGCCGCCAGCGATCAGCCGCTTGAGGGCGGCCGGGTTCATTGCGTCGTAGCGCGCGAGCATCGAGACGTTGGCCTCGTGGCAGGCCGCCTCGAGGATGGCCCTGTACTCCGGCGGCAGCGCCGCCAGCGCCTTCTCGCCGACGAACAGATCGATCTCGGTGCTGCCTTCCCAGAAGCCCGGGTAGTAGTAGTTCCTGGCGACCTTGAAGAAGCCGAGCTTCTCGTCGTCGTACGGTCCGATCCACTCGGCCGCGTCGATCGTGCCCTTCTCGAGCGCCGGGTAGATGTCGCCGGCGGCGATCTGCTGCGGCACCACGCCGAGCTTCGAGAGCACCGCGCCACCGAACCCGCCGATGCGGAACTTCAGGCCCTTGAGGTCCTCGAGGGTCTTGATCTCCTTGCGGAACCAGCCACCCATCTGCGCGCCGGTATTGCCTGCCGGGAAGTTGACGATGCCGTAGTCCTTCATGAACTCGCGCGTCAGCTCCAGGCCTCCGCCGTGCTGCATCCACGCGTTCTGCTGGCGGGCGTTCAGACCGAACGGCACCGCGCAGGCGAACGCGAAGGTCGGATCCTTGCCATAGAAGTAGTACGGCGCGGTGTGCGCGCACTCCACGGTGCCGTTCTGCACCGCGTCGACCACCGAGAACGGCGGCACGATCTCGCCGGCGGCGAAGACCTTGATCTGGAAGCGTCCGCCGGTGGCCGCGGCGACGCGCCGCGCCACGGTCTCGGCAGCGCCGTAGATCGTGTCGAGGCTCTTCGGAAAGCTCGAGGCGAGCCGCCAGCTCACGGTGGGTCCGCTCTGCGCCGCGGCGGGTGCGGCGATCGAGGCTGCGCCGAGCGCGGCGGCGCCGCGGGCGATGAAGGTCCTGCGTGTCATTCGGGTCTCCTCCCGGTCGTGTCCGCTGCGTCGCGAAGACGGCGACTCAGCGCCCTCCAAGCGTCGTCGATGCATGCAGGCGCCGCCATTCGCATCACTACCGCCCGCAGGTACGCATCACCGCGAGACGGCCGTACGCAGTACTACGCAGCCCTGCCGCAGCCGTCTCACGGAACGCAGGCGCGACCGACCCTTTGCGCGGCGCGCGCGTTGACGCCACAGTGGCGACGCGCTCCAATGCGCCGACTCCGGGCCGCCCCGCCCGCCACCGGTGCTCCGATGCGCCCCCGTCATCGCCTCGTTGTCCTGGCACTGATTCCGCTGCTGGCCGCTCTGGCCATCATGGCGGGCGTGATCGCCTGGAAGGCCGACCGCCTCGCGGACGAGCAGGTGCGGGTGCTCGAGGACAGCCTGATGAGCGCCCGGCGCGCCGAGCTCAAGCACTACGTGTCGCTCGCGCTCACCTCGATCCGTCACCTGTACGACGAAGGCCGCGACGATGCCGCGGCGAAGACCGAGGCGCGCGCCATCCTCGGCGCGATGGGGTTCGGCGACGACGGCTACTTCTTCGTCTACGACCTCGACGGCCGCAGCCTCGTGCATCCTCGGATGCCGGACATCGTCGGCGAGAACAAGTGGGACCTGGTCGACCCGAGCGGCCTGCGGGTGATCCAGGCCCTGATCGCACGCGCCCGCGAGGGCGGCGGCTTCCAGCGCTATCTGTGGGAGAAGCCGTCGACCGGCCGCGTCACCGCGAAGCTCGGCTACGCGGTGCAGCTCGAGCGCTGGGGCTGGATGGTCGGCACCGGCATCTACCTCGACGACGTCGAGGCCGCGCTGCAGTCGATCCGCGACGAGGTCAAGCGCAACATCGCCTCGACGATGAGCATCTTCGCGGCGGTCGCGCTGCTGTCGGTGCTCGTCGTGTCGGCGGGCGGGCTGCTGCTGAACCTGCGCGACCAGCGCGTGGCCGACCGCAAGCTGCGCGAGCTCGCCCAGCGGATCGTCACCTCGCAGGAGGAGGAGCGCGCCCGCTTCTCGCGCGAGCTGCACGACGGGCTGAGCCAGCTGCTGGTCTCGCTGAAGTACCAGTTCGAGCTCGTCGAGCACCGGCTGGTCACGCCCGGCCAGCCGCCGGTGCGCAGCATGAAGAAGGAGCTCGACGGCCTCGGCGAGGCGATCGCCGAGGTCCGCAGGATCTCGCACGCGCTGCGGCCGAGCGCGCTCGACAACCTCGGGCTCGCCTCGGCGCTCGAGCAGTCGGCCAAGGAGTTCAGTGCCCGCACCGGCATCGCGGCGAGCTTCCGGCTCGCCGGCGACCGGCAGCCGATCGACGTCTCGCACGATGCGTCCGGCGAGATCGGGGACCGCGCGGTCACCCTGTTCCGCATCGCCCAGGAGGCCCTCGCCAACGTCGAGCGGCATTCGCGGGCCCGGCAGGTCGAGATCCTGCTGTCCTGCCACGGCGACGGCACCTGCCTGAACATCACCGACGACGGCGTCGGCTTCGAGATCGCGCGGACGGAGCGCGACGGCTCGGACGGCATCGGGCTGCGCAACATCCGCGAGCGCATCGAGCATGCCGGCGGCACCCTCTTCCTGTCGTCGTCGCCGGGTCGCACCGAGCTGCGCGCGACGCTGCCGGTCGCGTCGTGAACGGGAGGCTGCGTTGACCCTGCCCGAGACCCCGCCCACCCTGCGGCTGATGCTCGTCGACGACCATCCGCTGGTCCGCGAGGGCCTGCGCGCGCGGCTCGAGGTCGTGCCCCACCTGTCGGTGGTCGGCGAGGCGGCCGACGGCGAAGCGGCGCTGGCGCTCGTCGAGCCGCTCTGGCCGGACCTGATGCTGGTCGACGTCGGCATGAAGGCGATGAGCGGGATCCAGCTCGCGGGCAGGGTCGCCGAACGCTTCCCCGAGGTCGCCGTCCTGATGCTCTCGATGTACGACAACGAGGAGTACGTGGTGAACGCCGCCCGGGCCGGCGCACGCGGCTACGTGCTCAAGGACGCATCGGTCCACGAGCTCATCGCGGCGATCGACGCGGTGGCCGCGGGGGGCACCTACTACAGCGCAGGCGTCGCCCAGGCGCTGCTGCAGGCACGCGAGAAGCCCTCCGACCTGACCGCCCGCGAGCGCGAGATCCTCGTGATGCTGGCCCACGGGCAGTCGAACAAGGGCATCGCGCGGGCGCTCGACATCAGCACGCGGACGGTGGAGACGCATCGGCTGCGCCTGCGCCGCAAGCTCGGCATCGATTCGGCGACGGGGCTGCTGAAGTACGCGCTCGAGCGCGGGTGGACGACGCTGCGCTGAGCCGGCGACCCGCCGCAGCCGCTCAGCGCGCCGCGTCGAACCTCGGTCGCATCAGCGCCGCCGCCACCAGCAGCACACCGCAGGCCAGCGCCGACGGTCCGCCGAAGCCGCTGCGTTCGGCGAGGTAGGCCGCAGCGACCGGGCCGACGATCTGTCCGGCGCCGAACGCGGCGGTCATCACGCCGATCGCCCGCGCGCTGCCGGCGGGGTCGAGGCCGCGTGCGAAGGGCAGCGCCAGGCCGCTCGCGGGGATGAAGGTCGTGCCGAGCCCCACGGCCGCGATCGCGGCGGCGACGATCGAGTCGCCGGCGAACAGCGGCACCAGCGCGGTGACGCCCTGCACGAGGTAGCAGCCGACGATCGCCGTGCGCGCGCCCGCGCGGCGCGAGACACCGCGCCAGAACGCGATCGACGGCAGCGCCACTGCGCCGACCAGCACCCAGATCCAGGCGGCGGCCGCGGGCGGGTAGCCGGCGGCGCGCACCATCGCCGGCAGGTAGGTCGCGTGGATCACGTAGCCCAGGCCGAAGAGGCCGTAGGCGAGGACGGCGGCGTTGAAGGCACGGGGGGCGGGCGCGTCGGCGGGCGGTGCCGGCGCGCTCTCGGCGGACGGCGCGGTGTGCGCGGACGGCGCGGTGGGCGCGGTGGACGCAGTGCCGGTCGCATGGCCGCCCCGGCCCGTCGACTGCCTCGCGCCCGTCACCCCCGCCGCGCCCCACGCATAGGCCGCGAACACCGCCGCGATCGCGGCGGCGGCCGCCCAGGTCGCCGGCCACGGCAGTCCGCCGCCCACCGCCGCCTGGACACCGAGCGCCGACACGACGATGCCGATGCCGACGCCCGAATACAGCCAGATCGTCCGGTCCGCCTGCCCGATGGCGCTCAGCCGCTCGAGCACCTGCGTGGACACGAACACCAGCGCGAACGCGCTCGCCATCCCGGCCACGAAGCGCACGGCCATCCAGGCGACGATGCCGTCGAGCAGCGCCATCGCCAGCAGTGCGAGCACCGACACCGCCAGCCCCGCCCGCAGCCCCCGCGACTGCGCGAGACGCCCCGGGATCCTCGACGCGGCGAGCGCGCCCAGCAGGTAGCCGACGAAGTTCGCCGACGCGAGCCAGCCGGCGCCGCGCAGCGTCAGCACCTCGGCGGCGAGCATGTCCGGCAGGATCGGGGTGTAGACGAAGCGCGAGATGCCCATCACCGCGACCAGCGCCGCGATGCCGGGCCACAGTGCACGGCGCACGGCGGCGCGCTGCGCCTCGGGCGGACGGCTCATCGCGGCCCGGGGGCCGCAGCCGGCGTCAGCGCGGCAGGGACGGACCGGCCGCAGCGGGCGCCGACACCTGCTGCAGCCGCGGGCCCGGCTCGTAGGCCCAGCGCTTCCAGGCGGCCTGGACCATGTTCGGATACTCGGGCCGACCGAGGCTGCCGTTGTAGCGGCCGAGCGCGCGATACAGGTCGCCGCGCTCCATGTCGAGATAGTGGCGCAGGATCACGCAGCCGTAGCGCAGGTTGGTCCGCGCATCGAAGAGCCCCGAGGGCTCGCCGTCGCCGATCAGCCGCGTCCAGAACGGCATCACCTGCATGTAGCCGCGCGCGCCCGCCGACGAGATCGCATGACGCCGGAAGCCGCTCTCGACCTGGATCAGGCCGAGCACGAGCTGGGGGTCCAGGCCGGCGCGCTGCGCCTCGTAGCGCACCATCTGCAGGAACTCGATGCGCTCGGCGTGGGTGGGCTTGTGGCGCGCCGGCAGCCGCTCGGCCATCTCGGCGAGCCAGTCGACCTTCTCCATCGTGGAGGCGAAGCGGGGTTCCGGCGGGGAGCGGTCGCGCAGCGCGGCGGCGAGCGCCACGCGCACGGAATCCGACAGGGGTTCGTAGAGCTGCGCGCCCGCCCGCGCGGCCGGGGCCGCGGCCAGCCCGGCCGACAGCACGACGAGCGCGGCGACTGCCCGCCATCGCGCCCGAGTTCCGATGTTCGTCCTGTGTCCGTCCGTCAGCACGCCTTCAGCGCATCCGTCACCGCATCGAAGACCCCCTCGAGCGGCACCTGCGTCGTGGTCATGCCCCGTCGCACGGTCAGCTCGAGCTGGCCTTCCTTGAGCCCGCGCTCGCCGACGGTGACGCGAAGCGGCACGCCGATGAGCTCCCAGTCGGCGAACATCGCACCCGGCCGCTCGTCGCGGTCGTCCAGGATCACGTCGATGCCCGCCTGAAGGAGGCGATCGTACAGGCCGTCCGCGGCCGCTTTGACGTTTTGCGAGCGCGAGTAGCCGAGCGGCGTGATCACGACGTCGAACGGCGCGATCGGGCGGGGCCAGACGATGCCCTTCTCGTCGTGGTTCTGCTCGATGGCGGCGGCCGGCAGCCGGGTGATGCCGATGCCGTAGCAGCCCATCTCGATCGGCTTGGACTTGCCGTCCTCGTCGACGAAGCTCGCGTTCATCGCGCTCGAATACTTCGTGCCGAGGTAGAACACGTGGCCGACCTCGATGCCGCGC
>CAIUGQ010000088.1 GCA_903898725.1 uncultured Burkholderiales bacterium
TGCCTGCCGAACGAGGTCGTGCATCGCATCGGTCGTGCGGATCTGGATGAGAGACGAATCCGTGCCGCTGCGCCCGACGAGCTCGTCGGTGAGTCGCCAAGCGAGAAAGACAAGCGCCACCCGGGGCACCTCCAGCATCGTGGCGGCCATCGCTGCCGTGCGATGTGCGGCGAGCGATTGCGCGAGCCGCGTGGACAGGCCGGCTTGCACCTGCGTGTCGGTGCGCTGCGTCTTGTCCTGGTAGGCTCGGGCATCCGAACTGATGCCGCCCTCGTCGCTCGGCCTGACCAGCCCGCAGACGACCGCGAGTTCACCGTGCTGCATCGAGACGACTGCACCGGCGCGACCGCGATCGTCTGCTGACCATTCCTCCGGATCGTCGGCCTCGGCGGCGTCGAGTGCTTCCTCGGCCTCATCGCGCTGGGCTTCCAGCCCTTCGGCTACGGCGTCGTCGTCGGTATCCGCGAGCGCGGCGTCGAGTTCGTTCAGTCGTGCGCGAAGCGCCGCGACGCGGGACTGCTCGGCCTCGGTCTTCGGCCGCCGAACCCGGGGCAGGACACGGAAGGCGGCGCGCTCGGCGTAGTCGAAGCGCGGCCGGGCCTCGACCCAGGACCAGCCCTCGGCGCGCAGGGTCTCTGCCTCCCGTTCGAGTCGCTTCACGACGAGCGAATCGAGCAGCGCCGCATCCGACAGGTACACGTCGCCGCGCTCGCTGAAGAGGTCCCGCCGAACCTTGCCGCCCGCGGCCTCGTAGTCCGCCACCCCCACGAAGAGCGCCCGAGGATCGCCCGCGTGAACTTCGTGCTCGACGACCCGCTGCTTGATCGCCCAGGCGTCGCGGTGCCAGGCCGGAAGCGCCGACATGATCGCGATCTGTCGGGCGTGGTCATCGGTCAGGGCGAGCGCCTGCATCTGGTCGAGTGTGAGCTCGCCCGCGCGAAAGCGCGTGACGAGATCAGGCGCGACGTTGGCCAGCCGCAGCCGCTGCTGAACGGCGCGCACCGTGACGCCGAAGCGCTCCGCGATACGTTCGACTGGCAGGCCCGAGTCGAGCAGGGCCAGGAAGGCTTCGCACTGGTCGGCCGGGTGCATCGCCTGTCGCGCGCTGTTCTCCGCCAGACTGGCCTCGAGGGCGCGCTCGGCTTTGATCAAGCGGCATTCCACGGGCGCGTTCGGCGCGATCCGGCCGGCCTGTGCAAGCCACTGCAGGGCGCGCAGGCGGCGTCCGCCGGCCTCGACGTCGTAGCGCTCAGGGTCGCCGTCGTTGCGCGTCACGACCAGCGGCTGCAGTAGCCCCTGCGAGTCGATGATGGCGGCGAGTTCCTCGATGCCGTCGGGGACCACCCGGCGCACGTTGCGCGGCGACACCGCGAGCCGGTCGAGCGATACCTGCACGAACGCGCCGGAGACGACAGGCGATGCGGGCGCTGCGGCCTGGGCGGGCTTCGTCTTCGAACGCGCGCCGGTGGCAGGGGCCGACGGCGCGCAGCGCTTGCCGCTGGTCGGGGTGTGGGCGTGAGCTTGAGTCATGGTCGATCCTTGATGGGGGTGGGTTTGAGCCTGGACGAGCGACCCGCCTGGGCGAGTCCGAACCGGCGCGGGCGGGCGCGTGCCGGTCCGGGGCCGGTTTCAGGCGGCGAGTCGGCACATCTCTTCGGCGAGTACCCAAAGTGCGCGGTTGAGCGCGACGCTGCGGTCCACGCCTTCGACCGGGCGGGTCCTCACCCGCCGACCGGTCGCGGTGCGCGCGGAAAGACCGCCGCGCA
>CAIUGQ010000089.1 GCA_903898725.1 uncultured Burkholderiales bacterium
CAGTGCCGTCTCGTCGAAGCCGTGCCGCTCGACCATGTCGCGCACGAAGTCGCGGACCTCGGGTCGTGCGGGGTAGTCGGCCGCCTGGGTGACGGGGAGCGCCGCCTTGGATCTTGCGGATGCGGATGTCTGCGACGACGTCTGGGCGGGCTTCTGGGCCGGCTTCTGCGCCGCCTGCTGTCCGGGTTGCGGCGCCGGCTTCTGAACGGGCTTGGCCGTGCTGCGCGCGGGGGCAGTCTCGGTTGCCGCAGCGTCGGACGGGGCCACGCCCGGCAGTCCGGCCAGCGGCGCGATCGACAGCAGCGCCGCCGCTAGGACGTGGCGTGCGCGCAGGCCGCGCGCGGCGGCGGGCAGCGTACCGCGGAGGGGGGCGGCGGCGGGAACGGGGCGGGATCGGGCTCGCGTCATCGGGGCTTGAAGGCGTCGACGAGGCGCCGCAGGTCGCGGACACGCTCGGGCGTGGCGGTGTCCGGATCGTAGCGCAGCCGGTTGTAGGTCGCGACGATGTCCCGTGCGAGCGCTGCTTCGGCGGGCTCGAGCAGTCGGTCGACGCGGTGCAGATAGCGGCTCGCGGTCTCGTCGCGCGAGCGCGGCGCACCCAGTGCGGAGAGCCGCTCGCAGAAGCGCGAGTAGGCGCGTTCGACCGGGTCCCTCGGCTGGCGGGGCCGCAGCGTCACGAGGGCGACCGCGCCCAGCGCGAGTGCCAGCATCCCGGCCAGTGCTCCGGCGAGTTCGCGCGGGTCCGTCGCGTCCAGACCCAGTCGCGACAGCAGGGCCTGCTGCCGCGTGCGGTCGTAGTTCAGCACCCACTGGTTCCAGCCGTGGGTCAGCGAGTCGAAGGTCATGCGCCAGCGCTGCAGCATCTCGATGTCGCCGAGCAGATCGGGTTCGCGGCTCGTGCCGCGTCGGCCCTGCAGGCTCGCCGAACCGCGCTCGATGCGCTCGGGCGCGACCGCCGCGGTCGGGTCGATGCGGACCCAGCCGCGTCCGGACAGCCAGACCTCGGCCCAGGCGTGGGCGTCCGCCTGACGGACGATCCAGTAGTCGTCGCCCGGATTGCGCTCGGCGCCCTGGTAGCCGGTGACCACCCGTGCCGGGATGTCGAGCGCGCGCATCAGCACGACGAACGCGCTCGCGTAGTGCTCGCAGAATCCGGCGCGTGTCTCGAACAGGAAGCGGTCCACCGGGTCGTCGGTCAGCAGCGGCGGATTGAGGGTGTAGCGGAACGCGTTGTCGCGGAACATGGCCAGCGCGCGGTCGACCAGCTTCGCCTCGTCCAGCTCCTCCGTGCGCCATCGGGCGGCCATCTCGAGCGTGCGCCGCGCCTGGCCGGGCGGCAGCTGGATCCAGTCCTGCAGCGACAGCCGCGTCTCGTTCAGGCCGATCGCCGCGTCGAGCCGTGCGGCTGCGTCGAAACGGACCCGGGCCACGATCGGATCGGCCGATTGCACGTCGAACTCGGGGGCGATGCTCACCGCGAGGCCCGGTGCGCGCGGCAGCTCGGCGGGGACGTCCAGCGCGAAGAGCCAGCGGCGCGAATGGGGCTCGAGGGTCGTGCGGTAGCGCAGCAGCCGGGAGGTCTCGGGGGCCACGGCCGTGGGCGTCGGCGCCTGCGCGAGCTCGCGGCGCACCGGCCGCCAGGTGCGTCCGTCGAAGTGGCCCAGGGTCGGTCCGCGCCAGTAGAGCCGGGCGGGCTCGGGCACGCGATCGGTGAACTGCACCCGGAAGGCCACCTCGTCGTCCTGCGCGAGCTGCGAGATCTGGCCGGGGGACATCGTGTCCGACAGGCCGGTGCGTCCGGCGTGGGCGTCGTCGGGCAGCCCCCACAGCGGCCCGCTGATCCGGGGGAACAGCACGAACAGCGCCGCCGCGATCGGCACGGCCTGCAGCACCAGCACCCCGACGATCCGGAAGCGGCGGCCGATCCCGGCCTCGCGCTGGCCGAACTGCATGGTCAGCATCGCGGCGAGCAGCGCCACCACCGCGGCGGCCGTGATCAGCGCGACCCCGAACGACTGGGAGTGGAAGAAACCGGTGAGCAGCAGGAAGAAGCACAGGAAGATCACGACGAACAGATCTCGCCGGGCCCGCATCTCCATCAGCTTCAGCCCGAGGAACAGCACCAGCAGCGCCACGCCCGCGTCGCGGCCGAGCAGGGTGTCGTACTGCGCGAGGACCCCGATCGTGCAGGCGGCTGCGGCCGCCACCCGAACCGGCGCGCCGGGCAGCCGTGCACCCGCGAAGATCAGCCCGAGCCGCCAGGCGAACAGCAGCGCGAAGCCCGCGCTGCACCACAGCGGCAGGTTCGGCAGGTGCGGCAGCACGGCGAGCGCGATCGCCCCCATGAGGAACAGCGTGTCGCGCCGCTCGCGTTCCCATTCGCCGCCGAGCGTGCCGCCGAGCACGCGCATCGAGAACGACCATCCCTGCGGGCGCGCCATCGCCGACCTCAGACCTGCGCCACCGCGAGCGCCTCGAGGCAGGCGGCGCGGTGGGCCGGGCCGGCCGAGAGCTCGAGCTCGACGCCCGGCAGGCGCAGCCCGTAGCTCAGGCCGGCGGCCTCGGCGTCGACCACCCAGCGTGCCAGCCGCGAGATCCGCAGCTCCGGGTCCAGCCCGGGCGGCAGCGACTGCCAGTCGAGCAGCAGCTGTCCGCCGCTGCCGCCTTCGAATTCACGGACCAGCAGCGCGTCGCCGCCGCTGCGGGCCATCGCCTTCCAGGCCAGGCGCCTCGGCGAGTCGCCCTCCCGGAACGGGCGGATCGCGGCGAAGTCCTCCTCGCCCCGACCCGAGCGCTCGGTGCCGGCCGAGCCCGACTCGGGCATCGGCGATGCCGGCGTCTCCAGGCGCGGCAGCACGAGGATGCGCGCCTGCGGGTGCCACCATGCCCAGGCGCGCCACAGGCCCAGTGGGAAGGTCGTCGACAGCCGCAGCCGGGGCAGGGCCTGCCAGCCGCGGCGCTCGGTGGGCAGGGCGACCGTCACCAGCTGCTCGGTGGCCGGCGAGACGTCGATGCGGGTCGGCTGAGCGGTGCCCGGCACCGTGAGCTCGATCGCGAAGCGCTCGGGGCCGCGCGGGTTCTGCACGATCAGGCTCAGCTCGGTCAGCTCGCCGGCATGCACCGGCTCGGCGCGGCCGGCCCGCAGCGTCAGGCCCACCAGGTTGCGCCAGGTGTGCAGCATCGCGACCAGACCGACGCCGGCCAGCAGGAAGGTCAGTCCGTAGCCGAGCGCGAGCGCGTAGTTGATCGCGGTGAGCAGCATGGTCGCGAGCGCCAGCCCGAACAGCAGCCCCGCTCGCGACGGCAGGATGTAGACACGACGGCGATCGAGTCGGAGATCGCCGGCGTGCGGGCCGAGGGCGAGCCGGACCGTCGGCGCGATGCGCCCGATCCGCTCCACCCACTCCATGACCTGCGCCTGCATCCGGGTACGCGCCCCGTTCAGGGAATCGCGACCGCCTTGGAGAGTTCCGCGACGAGTTCCGCGCGTGCGCGGTGGCTGGTCGCACTGCCCTTGGCCGGACGCAGCCGGTGGCCGGCGACCGCCACCAGCACGGCCTGCACGTCGTCCGGGAGCACATGGTTGCGACCGTCGAGCATCGCCCAGGCCCGCGCCGCCTGCAGCAGCGCCAGGCCCGCGCGCGGCGAGAGCCCTTCGGAGAACAGGGCGGCCCGCCGGCTGTGCGTCAGCAGGTTCTGGACGTAGTCGAGCAGGGCGGGCGACGTGCGGATCGACCTGAGCGAGCGCTGCGCCTCGACGAGATCGGCCGGCGTCATCCGCGGCTCGAGCTTCGCGACCATCTCGCGCCGGTCGGCCCCCTCGAGCAGCGCGCGCTCGGACTTCGGGTCCGGATAGCCGAGCTCGATGCACATCAGGAAGCGGTCGAGCTGCGACTCGGGCAGCGGGAAGGTGCCGATCTGGTCCTGCGGATTCTGCGTCGCGATGACGAAGAAGGGCTCGGGCAGGCGACGCGGCTCGCCGTCGACCGACACCTGCCGCTCCTCCATCGCCTCGAGCAGCGCGCTCTGCGTCTTGGGGGAGGCACGGTTGATCTCGTCGGCGAGCAGCACCTGCGAGAACACCGGGCCGGGATGGAAGACGAAGCGGTTGTTGTCGCGTTCGAAGATCTGCACGCCGACGATGTCCGCCGGCAGCAGGTCGTTGGTGAACTGGACGCGCTTGAACTGCAGCCCGAGGGAGATGGACAGGGCGTGCGCGAGCGTGGTCTTGCCCACGCCGGGCAGGTCTTCGATCAGAAGGTGGCCGCGCGCCAGCAGGCAGGCGAGGGCCATCCGGATCTGCGGCTGCTTGCCGACCACCACGCTTCCCACCTGCGCGGCAACCGCCTGGATTCGTTCGAGCATGAGGCCCTTCGCGTTGTGCCGGGCGAGTGTAATCTATGCCCCCGAGCGGCCCGGCCGTCGGCCGACGGTCGGCATGTGCCGCACCCGCAGGCGTCTGCACCGCGCAACCGCGGCCCCGCCGCCGCCGATTCCAGGAGACACCGATGGCCGTCCGAGCCCCCGACAGCGCCCCTGCCGTACCCGTCGAATCCGCCGTCCAGCCAGCGCCGCCGGTGCTCGAGCGCATCGACGTCGGGCCGGTCGCCTGGCTGTGGATGAACCGGCCGCGCGCCTACAACGCGCTCTCCGAATCGCTGCTCGATGCGCTGCAGGACGCCCTCGACCGGATCGCCGCCGACCCCTCGGTGCGGGCGGTGGTGATCGCCGGACGCGGGCCCGCGTTCTGCGCGGGGCACGACCTGCGGGAGATGCGCGCCGAACCTTCGCTGGACTACTACCGACGTCTGTTCGCGCAGTGCAGCCGGACGATGGCGTCGATCCAGAAGATGCCCCAGCCGGTGATCGCGCGTGTCCATGGCATCGCCACCGCGGCCGGCTGCCAGCTGGTCGCGGCCTGCGATCTGGCCGTCGCCGCCGACGACTCGCGCTTCGCGGTGTCGGGCGTGAACCTCGGCCTGTTCTGCTCGACGCCCTCGGTCGCGCTGTCGCGCAACCTGTCCCGCAAGGCTGCGATGCGCATGCTGCTCACCGGCGACTTCATCGACGCCCGCGAGGCGGTCGCTCAGGGGCTCGTCAACGAGGCCGTGCCGGCCGCCGCGCTCGACGACGCGCTCGCGGCGCTGCTCGCGCGCATCGTCGCCAAGCCGCGCGAAGCGATCGCCGCCGGCAAGGGGCTCTTCTATCGCCAGCTCGAGATGGGCACGGAAGCGGCCTACCAGCTCGCTGGCCAGACGATGGCCTGCAACATGATGGAGGCCAGCGCCCTCGAGGGCGTGCAGGCCTTCCTCGAGAAGCGTCCGCCCAACTGGTGAGTCGGCGGGCCCGCGCTGCGGGCCGCGCCGACGCTCGACCACCGGTCCCCCACCCCCGTGCGCCGCGCCTCTCGCGCGCGGCGACCCCGACGTGCCACAGGAGCAGAACCCGATGTCCGCACTACCGTCCACCGTCAACCGCCAGGTCCGACTCGCCGCGCGTCCGGTCGGCATGCCGACCCGCGAGAACTGGTCGATCGTCGATGCGCCCCTGCCCGAGCCCGCGCCGGGCGGTGTGCTGGTCCAGAACCTGATGCTCTCGCTCGATCCGGCGATGCGAGGCTGGATGAACGAAGGCAAGAGCTACATCGAGCCGGTGGGCATCGACGAGGTCATGCGCGCCGGTGGCGTCGGCCGCGTGGTCGCCTCGAACACCCCGGCGTTCGCGGTCGGTGATCACGTCAGCGGGTCGCTCGGCGTGCAGCAGTATTGCGCGCTCGACGAGTCCGGCCTGCGTCGCGCCGGCCTGGTGAAGATCGATCCGTCGCTCGCGCCGCTGCCGAAGTGGCTGAACGCGCTCGGCATGCCCGGCATGACCGCCTACTTCGGGCTGCTCGACGTCGGCCAGCCCAAGGCCGGCGAGACGGTCGTGGTCTCGGGGGCGGCCGGTGCGGTCGGTCAGACGGTCGGGCAGGTCGCGAAGATCAAGGGCTGTCGCGTCGTCGGCATCGCAGGCGGGGCCGACAAGTGCGACTTCGTCGTGCGCGAGCTCGGCTTCGATGCCTGCATCGACTACAAGTCGGGCAGCGTGCGCGACGGGCTCAAGCAGCACTGCCCGAAGGGCGTGGACGTCTACTTCGACAACGTCGGCGGCGACATCCTCGACACGGTGCTGACCCGCATCAACCGCAAGGCGCGGATCGTCATCTGCGGCGCGATCTCGCAGTACAACAACACCGGCCCGGTCAAGGGACCGTCGAACTATCTGTCGCTGCTGGTGAACCGGGCGCGGATGGAAGGCATCGTGGTGTTCGACTACGCGGCGCGCTATCCGGAGGCGGTGCGCGACATCGCGCAGTGGATGAAGGAGGGGCGTTTCGTCTCGCGTGAGGACGTGGTCGAAGGCATCGACCATTTCCCCGAGACGCTGCTCAAGCTCTTCGACGGCGCGAACTTCGGGAAGCTGGTGCTGAAGGTCGCCGACTGAGGCGGTTCGTTAGGCGCGCGGGGCGCGCGCTGGTCTGGTCGTTCTGCGTTCGGCACGCGGCGTTCGACGGTTGGCGCGGCCCGTCGCCGCCCGGGGGCGGGCATCGCTTCGCTGACCCCGCGCCCTCGGTCCTGCGGCCCGAGGGTGCCCGCGAGGCGGGGGGCCGCGACGGGCCGGCAAAAAAACTCGGCCGGCCTGCGGCCGACCTCAGACAGTTTTTGCCTATCTGTCGGCTGCGCCGACAGATACCCGTCGCAACCCCCCACCTCGCGGCGCGGCCTCACACTTCGCGATGCCCGCCCCCGGGCGACGACGGGCGAGACAAGGGTGGCATGCCACCCAACTCAACCCCCCCCAATCGGCGGGGCACGAACTCCTTCGAGCGCACACCCCGTCTCTCGGCGTCGCTGCCCTTCAGGCCGTTGCGCCCCGACTGGGCCGCACCGTCTCGCGCGGGTGTCCGACGGGAGCCGGTCGGCGCAGCCGACCGGCAGGCAAAAAGTGTCTGAG
>CAIUGQ010000090.1 GCA_903898725.1 uncultured Burkholderiales bacterium
CCGGGATCCAGTTCGTCCCGGCCAGCGGCACGCCAGCCATCGCCGCGGCCTCCACGGTCAGCGCGACCAAGTCCTCACGCTCGAGGTGGTGCACGTCCTGCTTGCCGCAGGCCCGCGCGATGGTCGAGACCTCCATCGCCATCGTCTTCAGGTAGTTGCGCACGCGGCGCGCGCCTACGGGCGGCTGCAGCCGCTGCTCGAGCACCGCGTCCTGCGTCGTCACGCCCACCGGGCAGCGGCCGGTGTGGCAGTGGTGGCAGAAGCCTGGCGCGGTGCCCAGCGCCGCGTAGTCGTCGCTGCACGGCACGTGCTCGCCGCCCGAGCCGTCGGGCCGCGCGTCGCGGATCCAGGTGTCGCTGTTGCAGCCCAGCGCCATCAGCACGCCCTGGCCGATCGACACCGCGTCGGCGCCCATCGCGAGCGCCTTGGCGACGTCCGCGCCGGTACGGATGCCGCCGGAGACGATCAGCTGCACCTGGCCCTTCATGTTCAGGTCCTCGAGCGCGTCGACCGCCTGGCGCACCGCGGCCAGCGTCGGGATGCCGACGTTCTCGATGAACACCGTCTGCGTGGCGGCCGTGCCGCCCTGCATGCCGTCGACCACCACCACGTCGGCCCCGGAGTGCACCGCGAGCTTGACGTCGTGGAAGGTGCGGGTGGCGCCGACCTTCACGTAGATCGGCTTCTCCCAGTCGGTGATCTCGCGCAATTCCTTGATCTTGATGGCGAGGTCGTCGGGGCCGGTCCAGTCGGGATGGCGGCAGGCGCTGCGCTGGTCCACGCCCTCGGGCAGCGTGCGCATCGCGGCCACCCGCGGGTTCACCTTCTGGCCGAGCAGCATGCCGCCGCCGCCGGGCTTGGCGCCCTGGCCGATCACCACCTCGATCGCGTCGGCGCGCCGCACGTGATCGGGGTCGAAGCCGTAGCGCGACGGCAGGCACTGGTAGACCAGCGTCTTGGAGGAGCCGCGTTCCTCCTCGGTCATGCCGCCGTCGCCGGTGGTGGTGGACGTGCCGGCCTCGGTGGCCGCGCGCCCGAGCGCCTCCTTCACGTTGGCCGACAGCGAGCCGAAGCTCATGCCGGCGACGGTGATGGGGATGGCGAGCTCGATCGGCTTCGTCGCGAAGCGCGTGCCGAGCACGGTCTTCGTGGAGCAGCGCTCGCGGTAGCCCTCGAGCGGATAGCGCGACAGCGACGCGGCGAGGAACACCAGGTCGTCGAAGTGCGGCACCTTGCGCTTGGCACCGAGGCCGCGGATCTCGTAGAGGCCGGTGGCCGAGGCATGCTGGATGTAGTCGAGCACGCGGCGGTCGTAGCCCCAGCTCTCTTCGCGCTGGATCTTCATGGTCAGTACTCCTGCTGCGCGTCGACGTTCCAGTGGTACAGGGAGCGTGCCGACGCGATGCGCTTGAACTCGCGCGGATCGTGGGTGAGGCCGGCTCGTTCGAGCAGGTCCGCGACCGCCGCGAAGTCGGCGTCGGTCATGTCCTCGAAGCGGGCATCGGCGCCGAGCGACTTCACGCTGCCGCGCACGTAGATCACCGCCTCGTAGAGCGAATCGCCGAGCGCGTCGCCCGCGTCGCCGCAGACGACGAGGCGGCCGGCCTGCGCCATGAACATCGAGAAGCTGCCGACGCTGCCGCCGACGACGATGTCGCCGCCCTTGAGCGAGATGCCGCAGCGCAGCCCGCAGTCGCCCTCGACGACCAGCAGGCCGCCGCGCATCGAGGCGCCCGCCGAGACGGAGGCGAAGCCCTTGACCCGCACCAGGCCGCTCATCATGTTCTCGGCGACGCCGGGCCCGGCGTTGCCGTGCACGATGAGGGTCGCGTGCTTGTTCATGCCGCCCGCGTAGTAGCCCGCGTGGCCGATCACGTCGACATGCACCGGCGCGTCCATGCCGACGGCGATCGAGTGCGCACCGTCGGGATGCTCGACGCGCACATGGGCCGTGCCGAACAGGTCCTTGTGCAGGAAGCGGTTGAGCTCGCGCAGCGATACCGTCGAGAGGTCGAAGGTCTTGGAGCCGCTCACGCCGTCGCCCTCCAAGCGTAGATCCGCTCGGGCTGCGGCTCGTAGAGCTTCGCGCCCGAGACGCCCGGCAGGTGCGCGAGCGAGCGGTACTCGGAGGCGATCGCCACCCAGTCGTCGGTCTCGGCGACCAGCGCCGGCTTGCAGGCGAAGCCGTCGCGCACGATCGCGAGCGCGTCGGAGGTGCCCATCAGGAAGGTGTAGAAGCCGTCGAGCTCGTCGAAGCCGAGCGTGAGGGCCTGCTCGAGCGTGTCGCCCTCGCGCATGCGCCACTCGAGCCAGCGGCACGCCGCCTCGGTGTCGCAGTCGCCGTCGAAGGCGATGCCCAGCGGCTCGAGCTTGCGCCGCAGGCTGTAGGGGTTCGACAGCGAGCCGTTGTGCACCAGGCACCAGTCCTCGCCGGCGGTGTACGGATGCGCGTTCTCGGGGGTGACCGCCGATTCCGTGGCCATCCGCGTGTGAGCGACCAGGTGCGTGCCCGAGAAGCCGGTGAGGCCGTACTTGTCGGCGATCTGCTGCGGGGTGCCGACGTCCTTGTAGAGGTCGATGGCCCGGCCGGCCGACAGCACGTGCAGCGCCGGGAACGTGGCCTTGAGCCCCGCGCGCACGATCGCCGGATCGGCGTCCGAGGTGACGACGCCGTGGTTGGCGCGCACCTCGAGCGTCGCCTCGTCACCCAGACCGTGGCGCAGCGCGTCCCAGTCGAAGCCGTCGGGCGCCTGCACGCTCAGCTTGCGCCGTCCGCCGGCGAGCGGCTCGGTGAACACGGCGATGCCCGCCGAGTCCGGCCCGCGCTCGGTCATGCCGATCAGCATCGGCTCGGCCCATTCGCCGAGCCGGTCGCGCAGCGAGGGGTTCCTGATCATCAGTCCGACAATGCCGCACATCGGGTCGGTGCTCCGTGGTTCAGAAGGATTCGACTTCAGAAGAACTCGACGTACCGCTCGCGTTCCCATTCGGAGACGTGGCGCGAGTACTCGATCCACTCCATCCGCTTCAGGCGCACGAACTCCGCGGCCAGCGCCTCGCCGATGCCGGCGCGCACGACCGTGTCCGCCTCCAGCGCATCGAGCGCCTCGCCCAGCGTCTGGGGCAGCAGCCCGATGCCGTGTGCGGCGAGCTTCGCGGGCGTCCACTCGTAGAGGTTCTCGTTGATCGGCGGGCCGGGATCGATCCGGTTGCGGATGCCGTCCATGCCGGCGGCAAGGATCGCGGCCGTGGCCAGGTACGGGTTGCACGAGCCGTCGGGCAGACGCAGCTCGAGCCGGCCGTAGGGCACGCGCACGGTCGCCGTCCGGTTGTTGTCGCCGTAGGCGATGTACGCCGGCGCCCAGGTGGCGCCCGACAGCGCGCGGCCGACGACGAGGCGCTTGTACGAGTTGACCGTCGGCGCGCAGATCGCGGCGAGCGCACGCGCGTGCTTGAGCAGCCCGCCGAGGAAGTGATAGCCGGTCTGCGACAGGCCCAGGCCGTGGCGGTCCGAGTCGTCGTGGAAGACGTTCTTCGAGGTGGCGCTGCCCAGCGACAGGTGGAAGTGCGTGCCGGTGCCGGTGCGGTCGGAGAACGGCTTGGGCATGAAGCTGGCGATCAGGCCGTGGGCGCGCGCGATCTCGCTCGCGGCCATCTTGAAGAACACCAGCCGGTCGGCGGAGGACAGCGCATCGCCGTAGGTGAAGTTCACCTCGAACTGGCCGTTCGCATCCTCGTGGTCGATCTGGTAGACGTCGAGCCCGGCCGGCTTGACCGCATCGACGATCGCCTCGAGCACTGCCGACGAGCGGGCGAGGCCCTTGTAGTCGTAGCAGGGCTTCTCGAGCGTGTCGGTGCCGTCGGCCGGCGCGAGCGCGCCGTCGGCGCCGCGCTTGAGCAGCATGAATTCCGGCTCGATGCCGGTGTAGAGCGTCAGCCCCTCGCCGGCGAGCTCGGCGAGCTGACGCTTGAGCGCGACCCGCGAGCACAGCGCGTAGGGCGCGCCCTTGACGTGGCCGTCGCAGGCGATGCGGGCGTAGCCGGGCAGCCAGGGCATCGGCGCCAGCGTCGACGGATCGCCGACCGCCATGTAGTCGGCGCCCTCGGGCCCCATGCCCATGCCCCAGATCGCGAAGGCCGCGAAGCCGGCGCCCTCCTCCAGCACCATGCGAAGGTGCTCGGCGGGGACGGCCTTGGCCTTGGCCGAGCCGTGGATGTCGACGAACTGGGCGAGGACGAGCTTGATCTGGTGCCGTTCGAGCCAGGCACGGGCGTCTGCGGCGGAGGTGGGCGAGGCCATGAGGGCTCCATCGAGGCCCGGCGCGGCAGCTCGCGACGGACGGGAAGGGTCGGACGGGGGCGATCTGTGGCCCGGGCTCTCCGGCCGGGTTGAATCGGATGATATTTTTTTGCATCATAGGCGTCAACATGAGCAAAGCCTCCATCGAGTCGCTCGACCGTCACATCGGCCTGCAGGTGCGCGAGGTACGGCTGCGCAACCGGCTGACCATCGCCGACGTCGCCCATCTGGCCGAGCTGTCGCCGGGCATGCTGTCGAAGATCGAGAACGGCCAGGCCACCGCCAGCCTCGATTCGCTGGTGCGGATCGCCAACGCGCTGGGCGTGACGCTGGGCGCGCTGTTCAAGGGCTACGGCGCCCCGGGCGGCGCGGCGCGCCTGGTGAAGGCGGGCGAAGGCATGGAGGTGGTGCGGCGCGGTACCTCGAAGGGCCACACCTACCACCTGCTGTCGTACGACCAGGGGCCGCGCAAGCGCTTCGAGCCCTTCCTGATCTCGATGGACGACGCCTCGGAGGTGTTCCCGACCTTCGAGCACGACGGCACCGAGTTCATCCACATGCTCGCCGGCCGTCTTGAATACCGCCACGGGGATGCGACCTACCTGCTGGAACCCGGCGATTCGCTGACCTTCGACGGGACGGTGCCGCACGGCCCGGAGCGCATCCTCGAGGTGCCGATCCGGTTCCTGACGGTCATCGTCTACGACACACCCGCCCCCGAGTGAGTGCCGGCTTTCGCCGGAACCCGCCCCGAACAACCTTGTCGCACCGATCGAGATGACCGCCACCGCCTCCCCCGAATCGTATGACCTGATCGTCGTCGGCGCCGGTGTCGTCGGCTGCTCGGTGGCCTGGCACGCCGCGGCGCTCGGTGCGGGGCGGGTGCTGCTGATCGACCGCGGCGGCATCGCCGAAGGCACGTCGAGCCAGTCGAGCAGCATCCTGCGCACCCACTATTCGGTCCGCGAGAACGTCGAACTGGCCCGCCGCTCGTGGTCGGTGTTCACGAACTTCGCTGCCTACCTGGACGATCCGGAGGCCGACTGCGGCCTGAACCGCTGCGGCTACCTGATCGTCGGTGCCGGCGACGAACGCGGCGAGGCGGTGCGGGCCTCGCTCGCGCAGCAGCGGGCGATGGGCATCGCTGCGGACGAGATCGACGCGCGGCAGGCGCTCGAGCTGCTGCCGCTGCTGCGCGTCGACGACCTCTCGGTATTCGGTCACGAGCCCGAGGCCGGCTATGCCGACGCCTACCTGACCGCCACCGCGTTCGCGCGCGCCGCGCGCCGCCGCGGCGTCGAGGTGCGCCAGGGGGTCCGGGTGACCGGCCTGCTCACCGCCGGCAGCCGGGTCGTCGGCATCGACACGCAGGCCGGTCCGATCCATGCGGGCACGGTCGTCTGTGCGGCCAACGTCTGGACGAACCGGCTGCTCGAGCCGGCCACCGGGCTCGCCATCCCGCTGGTGGCCGAGCGGCACGAGGTGATGGCCTTCGAGGCGCCCGAGCCCTATCTGCCGCGCTATCCGGTGCTCAAGGACATGGCGAGCGCCTCGATGGTCTATGCGCGCTGCTATGGCCGCAGCCAGCTGCTGGCGAGCCCGGGGCTGGCCGGCCATGTGACCGATCCGGAAGAGGGCCAGGCCGACGTGCCGCTCGATGTCGTGGCCGAGCTCGGCGAGCAGGTGGCGACGCGGCTGCGCAGCTTCGAGGAGGCCGGCGTCGCCTCGACCTGGACGGGCCTGTACGACGTCACGCCCGACTGGAATCCGGTGCTCGGCCCGCTGCCGGGCTGGAGCGGGCTGCAGGTCGGCTTCGGGTTCTCGGGGCACGGCTTCAAGCTGTCGCCGGCGGTGGGCCGGCTGCTCGCCCAGTCGGCGCTCGGGCTGCCGACCGACGTGTCGCTCGCCCCGTACCGGTTCGAACGCTTCGAGGAAGGCGCCCTGCTGGTCGGGCGCTACGGCAAGGGCGCGGTCTCCTGAGGGCCGGGATCCGGCCCGCAGTCAGGTAAGAGGCGGGCGGCGCTCACGCGCCGCCGCACCCGCGGCCCGCTCAGGTGGCCGGCTGCAGGCCGAGCGCCTTCTCGTTGCAGGCGCGCGGCTTGGCCGCCGCCTCGACGCCCTTCGCCTCGCCGCCCTTGGCGGTCGCGCGGCTCAGCACCTTGTGCAGCTCGAGCGCGGCGCTGGCATTCGGGAACCCGCCCGAGGCGGTGCACAGGTAGCTGCCGTCGGCGGCGAGCACCACCCATGCGGGCGCGCCCTTCGGGCTGTAGGTCGCCTTCCAGCGCTCGCGCTCCTCGGGGACCATGTCGTCGCCGAAGACCATCGAGAAGTGATAGCCGCCACCGAAGGCCTGGCGGATGTCGCCCCGCACGAGCCAGCCCTCGAGCGCGCCGCAGGTGTGGCAGTTGTGGTCGGTGAAGTACAGGATCACCGGCTTGCCGGTGCTGCGGGCCTTGGCCACCGCGTCGACCACCGAGGGGTTGTCGTCGAAGCCCGGCGGCAGCGTGCTCGCGATCGCGCTCGCGGCGGCCAGGGCGGCCGTGGCCGCGACGAGGAGGTGCTTCTTCATGCGGTGATCTCCCGAACAGACGTTGCGGCAGCGGTGTATTCGAACGATGGTCCGAGCGTAGGAGCATCGTTCGAGGGCCGCAGCCCGTCGCGGACGAACGGACACGCCGTGTACCGCGGACGGCGAGCGCCGCGGCGTGGCCGCTCGCGACGGGGTCGCGCGCGACCGATCAGATGTAGCCCAGACCCTTGTACGGCGTGCGCCGCATCGCCAGCGCCAGCGCGAGCGCGGCGCGATCGCCGCTCTTGAGGATGCGCGCGGCCAGCGGCAGCACGGCGTTCTCCTCGAAGCGGGCATGGGCGATGTAGGTCGAGACGAGCTGCTCGATCGCGCGCTCGTCGAGCGGCGCCGGCTTGCCGCGACCGATGCGTCGCAGCCCCGGCTCGATGCGGTCCCACAGCGCCTCGAGCTCGCGGTGCTCGCGCTCGAGGCGCGCGATCAGCGAACCGACGAGACCGGCCTCGTCACCGGCCTCGGCACTGTGCGCGAGCGAGGGGAAGAGCTCGCGCTCCTCCTCGTCGTGGTGCTCGAGCACGGCGTCGTTGAAGAAGCGGTGGATCGAGACCGCGCTCGCGCGCACGCCATCGTCGAGGCCGCGCTGGGCGAGCTGCATCGGCAGCACGCGCAGACGGTTCATCGCTTCGACGATGTGCACGTGCGAGCGCGAGAACGAGGCGATCGCCTCGTCGGCGAAGTGCTCGGACAGCGATGCGGAGGCGACGGCGGGGGCGATGGCCGGGGCAGGCAGGGTGCGGGCGTTCATGGGCGTCTCCAGGGCGGGGCCGCGGCTCGGTTCGGCCGGCGGCGCATGACCCATTCTTCGCCCGTGGCGGGCCGCAGCGTTGACCCAGGTCAAGCGCGGCCACGCGCACGCGCGCCCCACTTGCCCTGGGTCAATCGGGGCGACGCAGGCAGCGCGCCGCGGCCGCTCAGCCGATGGCGGCCGCCGACTTCGCGAGCGCGCGCAGCAGGTGCTTCTGGATCTTGCCGGTCGAGGTCTTGGGCAGCTCGACG
>CAIUGQ010000091.1 GCA_903898725.1 uncultured Burkholderiales bacterium
CCCCCGCCGAGCGGTCCGGCTCGGGCGGCGGCGTCGGGGCACGCGGCGGCGACATGGTCCGTCCGCGCTCAGCCCGCGCCCGGTGGCGCGGTGTCGGTGGCCGTGGGGTCGGTGGCCGGTGAGTCGTCGCCGGCGCCCTCGGCACCCTCTGTCGGGTCGGTACCGGCGGCCGCCTCGGGCACCCGCTCGGCCTCGGGTGGGCCCGGAACCTCGTCGACGCCGTCCATCGGATCCTCGAGCTCCACCAGCTCGGTCTCCTCGGACACCTCCGGCGCGAACTCGACGAAGCGCGCCGCCACCGACAGCTCGAGCAGGTCGGTCTCGCTCAGGTCGACGACGATGCGCCGGCCCGGCGCGAGCTGCATCGCCGGCAGCTCGGGCATGCGCACGTAGAGCGGCGCGCGCGCCATGCGCACCAGCTCGTCGCGGACCACGACGGCCTCGAGCCGGCGCGAGGGCTGCTGCTCGACCCAGCGCAGGCACCAGTAGCGCTCCATGCGCTGCTGGAACTCGGCATACGCCGCATAGCGCGCGTCGAACGACTGGATCACCGCGTACAGGTCGGCATCGTTGCCCTGGTAGGGCGGCGGCGTCCCGCCGGCCACCGCGATCAGCTGGCGCTGGTTGACCAGGTCGACGTAGCGGCGCAGCGGCGAGGTCGCCCAGCCGTACTGCGCCACGCCGAGCCCCTGGTGAGGCTGCGCATGCGTCGTCATGCGCACGCGCGCACCCGGGGCCTGCGCGCGATAGATGCCCGGCACGCGGTGGTCGGCGAGCAGTCCGCCCCAGGCCGAGTTCGCGAGGATCATCAGCTCGGCCACGATGCGATCGAGCGGCGCGTCGCGGCGACGCTGGACGATCCGGACCGACTCGACGCCCTGCGGATCGCGCTCGACGTAGAAGCTGAAGTCGACGCGGTTGCGGCCTTCGGGCTTGCCGCGCATGCGGTCGCGCTCGTCGGACAGGCCGAGCGTCAGGCGCCACAGCACGCGCAAGGCCCCGGCCTGCGGGAAGTCGGCGAGCGGATCGGGCGTGCCCGGCACCGGGTCGGCCAGCGCCTCCTCGGAGATCAGGTCGTCGAGGCGGTCGTGGCGCAGGTTCGCGGCGACGCGGATCCGCTCGACCCGGGTGTGGGTCGAGGACACGCGCCGACCGGTCTCGTCGAGGTCGGCGTACAGCGACAGCGCCGGCAGCACGCGTCCCGCCTCGAGCGAGAAGCGCTCGATGGGCAGGTCCGGCAGCATGGTGATCTTGTCGCCCGGCATGTAGACCGTCGACATCCGCTCGCGGGCGAGCTGGTCGAGCGCATCGCCCGGCGCGATCCCGATGCCGGGCGCGGCGATGTGCACGCCGACGCGCAGCCGGCCGTCGGGCAGGCGCTGCACCGACAGGCAGTCGTCGATCTCGGTGGTCGTGGAGTCGTCGATCGAGAACGGCTCGGCCTCGCACATCGGCAGGCCGGCGACCCGCTCGGCGAGCGCCTCGTCGAGCGGCGTCGGGTCCGGGTTGCCGAACCCGGTGCCCTGCGGGAACTGCTCGGCGAGGAAGCAGCCCATGTGCAGCGCCCGCGCATCGGCGAACGCGCCCGCCGACAGCAGCACGCGGGCCGGCGGCGAGTGCGTCAGCGCACAGGCGCGGTCGAGCGCCTTCCACTCGGCGGCGTTCTTGTCGGGGCGCACCAGCAGCCGCGCGGCCTCGCGCCGGATCGGCTCGGGCGACTCGCCGTCGGCCAGCGCCTGCGCCCAGACCTCGATGCGGGCCGCCTGCTCCTTCTTGCGCTCGAGCGCGGCGAGTGCGGCGCGCAGCGTCTCGGGCGGCGCGGGCCGGTAGCGTCCGCGCCCCTTCCGATAGAAGTAGACCGGCGAGGCATGCAGGCGGAACAGCAGGCTGGCGGCCTCGACCGGAGACGGCGCGTGCCCGTAGTAGTCGTCCGCCAAGGCGGCGAAGTCGAACTCGTCCTGCGGCGCGCATTCCCAGAGGAAGTCGAGGTCGATGCCCTCGGCGGCGCGGTGCGCCTGCTCGAGCAGCTCGAGCGGCGACGGCGACGGGAAGCGCAGGAACACCATCGAGGTCTTGACCTTCGTTCGCTTGCCGCTGGCCGCCTCGACCTGCAGGCTGGCGCCGGCATCGGAGAGGACGGTGCCGGCCTTGAAGGCGCCGTCTTCCTCGAACAGGACGTGGGTGCTCGCCATGGAACGCTGTGACTTCCGGTGACGCGGCCAGGCGCCGCCGAGCGGCCGATTATAGCCAGTCGGCTACACTGCCCGCCCCACTTCCCAGACCGGAGGCCCCCATGGCGATGGATGTGATCGACTACCGGATCCAAGGCGGCGAGATGCAGTACGTCGAGGTCGAGCTCGACCCCGGCGAGGCGATGGTCGGCGAGGCCGGCAGCCTGATGTACATGGAAGACGGCATCGCGCTCGACACCGTCTTCGGCGACGGCAGCGGCGGCGGTGGCGGCGGCCTGCTGGGCAAGCTGGTGGGGGCCGGCAAGCGGCTGCTGACGGGCGAGTCGCTGTTCACCTCGGTCTACGCCAACCAGGCGACGGTGCGCCGCAAGCTCGGCTTCGCGGCGCCCTACCCCGGCCGGATCCTCCCGATGGACCTCGCCGCGCTGGGCGGACGCGTCATGTGCCAGCGCGACGCGTTCCTGTGCGCGGCGCGCGGCGTCTCGCTGGGCATCGCCTTCCAGCGCAAGCTCGGCGCCGGCTTCTTCGGCGGCGAGGGCTTCATCATGCAGAAGCTCGAGGGAGACGGCCTGGCCTTCGTGCACGCCTGCGGCACCGTGATGGAACGGCGCCTCGCGCCCGGCGAACTGCTGCGGGTCGACACCGGCTGCGTCGTTGCCTACACCGACGGGGTCGACTTCGACGTCGAGTACGTCGGCAAGGTCAAGACCGCGCTGTTCGGCGGTGAAGGCCTGTTCTTCGCGATGCTGCGCGGCCCCGGCACGATCTGGCTGCAGTCGCTGCCGTTCTCGCGCCTGGCCTCGCGCGTGTTCGCCGCCGCGCCGCAGAGCGGTGGCAGCCGCGAGCAGGGCGGACTGTCGGCACTGCTGGGCGGGGACCGGGATTGAGCGGGTCCGGCCGGTGAGTGCGGGCGAGCCCGCCCGCCTGCCCGCGTTCCTGTGGGCGCTGGCGCTCGGCAACCTCGTGGTGGGCACCGGCGGGTTCATGATCGGCGGCATCGTCGAGCCGCTGTCGCGGGCGCTCGGCACCTCGATCTCGACCACCGGCCAGCTGATGACGGTCTACTCGGCAGCCAACGCGGTCGCCGCGCCGCTGCTCGTCGCGCTGGCCGGCCGGTTCGATGCGCGCACCGTGCTCTGGGTCGCGATGCTGCTGCTGCTCGGCGCCAACACCGCCTCGGCGCTCGCCGCGACCTGGGGCGAGCTCGCGCTGGCGCGCGTCGCCATGGCCTGCGGCGCGGGCCTGTTCACGCCGACCGCGGCCGCGCTCGCGGTCGCGCTGGTGCCGCCCGCGATGCGTGGGCGGGCCCTGTCGGTCACCTTCGCCGGCATCGGCCTGTCGTACGTGATCGGGGTGCCGTTCGGGGCGTGGGCGGGCCTGTCGCGCTTCGGGTGGCCACTGGCGTTCTGGGGCGTGTCGGCGGCCGCGCTCGCGGTGCTCCTGCTGCTGCTGGCGCGCGCCCCGCGCGGCGTGCCGACCGCACCCGCCAGCCTCGCGGGCATCGGCCGCCTGCTGCGCGATCCGCGCATCGTCGGGGCGCTCGCGATCACCGGCGTGTACTTCGCGTCGATCTTCTCGATCTTCAGCTACGTCGGCGCGTTCCTGCGCGAGTACGCCGGCGTGCCCGCACCGATGATCGCCCCGGTGCTGGCGGGCTTCGGCGTCGCCGCGCTCGGCGGCACCTTCCTCGGCGGCACGCTCGCCGACCGCATCGGTCCGACGCGGCTGATGTATGCGATCTGCGCCGGCTTCCTGCTCGTGTTCGCCGCGATCGGCGCGCTGCCCGCGCAGACCGGCCCGGTGGTGGCGGCATTCCTGTGCTGGGGCGTGATCGGCTTCGCGTTCTATGCGGCCCAGCAGTCCCGCCTGGTGTCGATGGCGCCCCGCCAGGCCACCGCGGTGCTCGCGCTCAACGCCTCGATGATCTACGTCGGCACGGCCGCGGGCGCGGCGATCGGCGGTGCGGTCCTCGCGGCGGTCGGCCATCGGGGCCTGCCCGTCGTCTCGGCGCTGCTGATCGCCTGCGTGGCGGTGCTGGTGCGGGCGACCGAGGCGGGACCGCGGCCCGGCACGGCGGGCGAGGCCTGACGCGCCGCGGTGCGCCGTGGCACAGTCGAGCCCCACGCCACCCGCGCTTCACACGATGCTCGACGAGCTGTTCCCGCTGATCAAGGCCGTGCTGGTCGTGCCGCTCACGCTGCTGCCGATCATCAATCCGCCGAGCGTCGCGCCGGTGTTCGTCGCCACGGTGGGCAACGATCGGGCGGTCGTCACGAGCCTGGCGCGGCAGGTCGCGATCAATGCGTTCTTCGTGGTCGCCGGCTCGCTGCTGATCGGCAGCTATGTGCTCGACTTCTTCGGCATCTCGCTGCCGATCGTGCGGATCGGTGGCGGCCTGCTGGTGGCGAGCGCGGGCTGGCGGATGCTGCACAGCCGCGAGGACGACGAGGTGCGGTCGGCGGCCGTGCTGCAGACGACCGCGCTGTCGAACGAGGCGCTGCAGAGGAAGAGCTTCTATCCGCTGACCTTCCCGCTGATGACCGGGCCCGGCACGATCGCCGCGGCGATCGCGCTCGGTGCGCAGATTCCCGGCTCGCCGATCCTCTATCTGGCCCATGCGACCACCGCCGTCGTGGGCGCCGCGCTGACCGCAGGGGTGATCTACCTGTCGAACCGCCACGCCGGCGCCATGCTCGGCCGCCTCGGTCCGCTGGGCACGCTGGTGATGATGCGGCTGGCCGCGTTCATCCTGCTGTGCATGGGGCTCGACATCCTGTGGACCGGATGGCTCGAGCTGAACGCGGTGCCGCGCGGCAACTAGGCCCGCAGGCCCGGACCGGCGTGCCGGTCGCGCGACGCGCGACCGCTTCTGTTTCGCTCGACCGCTTCACGGCTCGAGCCCTCGCTCGTCCGGGCTAACGCGCATCCATCGATTCGCGCGGAATCCAGGTCGCGCAAGCGGGGCCGCGTCCTCGTGCCCGAGTATCCGTCCCGACCAGCCCGACACGACAGGCGGTGGCGTAGGGCCGCTGCGCGGCGACGCGGATCGACCGCAACCGGGCATCAGGGAGAGGCCTCATGAAGCGACACGGACACGGACATCGGATCGAGACGCTCATCGCATTCGTCGCGATGGCAGGCACGGCCACGCTCGCGGGCTGCGGCGGCGCGGGCGGCGATACGGCGCCGCCGACCGCCGTCGGCGGGGTGTCGCAGGTCGCGGCACCGACGACCCCGACGATCCCGGGGACGGCGCCTGCCCCTGCTACTGCTCCTGCTCCTGCTCCGGCGCCTGCTCCTGCCGCTGGCCCCGCCCCTGCGCCTGCACCGGCCCCCGCGCCAGCGCCAGCGCCAGGCGCAGCACCGGCCCCGGGCGCCGCGCCCGCGCCGATCGAGCGCTGGGTGCAGCTCGGCGTCGAGGGCGAGTCCTTCGTGGTGCCCGCGAACAGCCGCGTGCGCTACGGCGCGAGCGCGACCGACCGCTACGAGGAGCGCGTGCTCTCGGGCGCGTTCGTCGCGACGAATGTGTTCTTCGGCGGCGACCCGGCCCCAGGGGCCCGCAAGCAGGTGTACCTGCTCAACGACGGCTCGACCGTCCTGATCACGCCTGCCGCCACGCCCGCGCCCCAGCCGCTGCCGTCGCCGCTGCCGATCACCGGACTGAACTGGTCGCAGGTCGGCGTCGAGGACGCCGTGGTCACCGTGCCGGCGAACAGCGTCATCCGATACGGCGCGGGCCCCACCACCCGATACGTCGAGTTCATCGTCTCGGGGACCTTCGTCGCGACGAACGCCTACTTCGGCGGCGACCCGGCGCCGTACACCGACAAGTTCGTGTACCTGCTGACGGGGGCGGCGACACCGCCGGCGCCGGCGCCGGCGCCCGCGCCGACGACGGGGACCTCGCTCTGGGTCGAGTCGACGGGCTACGGCGCGGCCACCTTCGATACGGCGCCGGTGATCCGGGGCAACCTCGGCGCCCCCCTGGAGGCGGGCCAGTTCGTGAAGGTCTCGCGCGACGGCGTCGCAGTCGGACTGGCGACGATCGTGGGCAGCTCGTGGGTGATCGGCGATCGGGCCGTGCCGACCGGAACACACCTCTACACGGCGCAGGTGGTCAATGCGCAGGGCACGGGAGGACCGGTCAGCGCACCCTACAAGATCATCGTCGTGCCTCAGCAGCCGTTCGAGCAGGTGCCGCGCTACCGGGTGGTCGATCTCGGACAGCTCACGGGTGCGGACATCTCGTACGTCAGGGACATCAAGAACAACGGATCGCTGAGCGGCAGCGCCCTGTTCGGCGGTACGTCTGCAGGCTTCGTCGCCCAGGGCGATCAGGTCACGCGGGTGAGCGTGCCCTACGGACAGATGGACACCTCGATCGGCCTGCTCCAGTCCTACCGGAACACGTGGTACACCACGGTCGTCCTGCCTGGCGGCGGCACGCGCTGCGTCAGCTGGGGCGGCCCGGGTCCAGGCGGCCCCGTCGCCGACCTCGTGTCGTGCACCGGGATCAACGAAGGCTGGGATCTCGTCGGGAATCGTCTCGACGGTTCGGGAAACAGCCGGGCCGTGATGCTGCGCAACGGAGGATTCGTCGAACTGGGGACCCTCGGCGGCGCCTCCAGCCGGGTCATCGCGATCAACAACCGCAGCCAGGCCATCGGGATGTCGCAGACCGGCTCCGGTGAATCCAGGCCCTTCATCTGGTCGACCAGCACCGCCTTCCCGAACGGCGCGATCTCCGGTCTGGGTGCCCTGCCGCTGAACGCGACCGTGACCTCGCTCAACGACCGCGGTCAGATCGTCGGCTACTTCACGGCCAGCTTCTACTCACGGGCATTCATCTGGGAGGCGGGCCAGTACAGGACCCTGCAGACGCTGACGGGTCTGGGCGAGACGGCGAGCGGCATCAACATCCACGGGCAGGTCGTCGGGAGTTCGACCGGCGCCGGATTCACCTGGTTCAATGACCAGAGCCATCTGCTCACGAACCTGATCGACCCCGACGATCCGCTGAGGCTGGTGACTCAGGTGAGGACCGTCACCGCGATCAACGACTTCGGGCAGATCGTCGGCACGGCGACGATCAACGG
>CAIUGQ010000092.1 GCA_903898725.1 uncultured Burkholderiales bacterium
GGGACGCCCCGCGAGCCACGCCGTACGGCTCACTGTCAACGACTCGATGTCACCGCAACTGCCCAGGACCGCTCTCTCGATCGCCCTCGACTCCGGGGAAGCGGACGCCTGCAGCAGCATGGGAACCGGCGTCGCAGGCCCGTCGACCGAGCGCACGCGCCGTGCAGAACGCATCCGGGAGCGCGTGCTCGACACCCCGATCGACATCATCGAGTGGGATGAGACCGTCGCGCGCATCATGGCCTGGGGCGCGACGAGGGAGTCACGCACGGTCGCGCTGTGCAACGCCCATTCGCTCGTGACGGCCCAACTCGACGCCGACTTCGCCCGGATCCTCGACGACATGGACATGGCGACCGCCGACGGCATGTCCGTCGTGTGGGTGCTCCGGATGCTGGGTCACGCAACCCAGCAACGCATCAATGGCCCCGATCTGATGTGGCGCTGCTGCGAGCGCGCCGAGGCGTCCAAGCTGTCGATCTATCTCCTGGGCAGCACCGAGCGCACGCTGGCGTTGCTCGAGACCCGCCTGAGCGCCGCCTTCCCGACGCTGCGCATCGCCGGTACCCATTCGCTGCCCTTCCGACCGCTGACCGACGAGGAAGACGCGACGCTCGTCTCCGACGTCAATGCGTCCGGGGCGCACCTCGTCTTCGTGAGCCTCGGCTGCCCGAAGCAGGAAGCGTGGATCGCCCACCACCGTGGCCGGATCGCGAGCGTCATGCTCGGCGTCGGTGCGGCGTTCGATTTCCTCAGCGGCGAACGCTCCCGTGCCCCGCAGTGGATCCAGGACAACGGGCTGGAGTGGCTCTATCGGATGGTGCACGAGCCATTCAGGCTGACGGGCCGGTATTTCTCCACCAACTCCCGGTTCATCGTCGGCGCGGCACGCCAGCTGGCCCACGGTCGAGCCCAGCGGCGCACCTCGGGCCGGACCTGATGCGGGTCCTGCTGGTCCACAATCGCTACCAGCAGGCCGGCGGTGAGGACCGCGTGTTCGAGCGGGAACGGGCGCTGCTGCAGGGTGCCGGGCACGAGGTCGAGACCTACGAACGGCACAACAACGAGATCGGCGGGCGCGGCACTGCGCGGACCGCGCTCGACGCGATCTGGTCACGGCAGTCCCACGCCGAAGCGAGTGCCCTGATCGCGCGATTCCGGCCGGACGTGCTGCATGCCCACAACACGTTTCCGCTCGTCTCGCCGTCCGTCTTCCATGCCGCACAGACCCAGGGCGTGCCCGTCGTCCAGACCCTGCACAACTTCAGGCTGGCCTGCCTGAACGCCACGCTCCTGCGCGACGGCCAGCCCTGCCGGAGCTGCGTCGGGCGCGTCCCGTGGCGCGGCGTGGCGCACGGCTGCTACCAGGGCGGCATCGCCCAGAGCGCCGTGCTGGCCGCCTCGCTGACCCTGCATCGGATCGTCGGCACCTACCGCAGCCGGATCCGGACCTTCATCGCGCTGACCCCCTCCGCGCGCGAGGAGTTCGTGGCGGCAGGCCTGCCCGCCGAACGGATCGTCGTGAAGCCGAACTTCGTCGCCGCGAGCCCGGCGGGCGCTGCCCGAGAGCGCGCGAACGTGCTGTATGTCGGTCGCCTCTCGCCGGAGAAGGGCATCGCGACGCTGGCCGAAGCCGCCCGCCTGCTGCCGGACGTCCGGTTCGTCGTCGCCGGGACCGGTCCGAGCGAGCCCGACCTGGCCGGCCTTCGGAACGTCGCGCTGCTCGGCCAGCTGAGCCACGAGGCCGTGCTCGAGCAGATGCGCTCGGCGCGCTGCCTGGTGATGCCCAGCCTGTGGCCGGAGGGCATGCCGATGGCATTGCTGGAGGCGTTCTCCTGCGGACTGCCGGTCGTCGCATCCGACATCGGGTCCTTGGGCGAGATCGTCGAGCCGGAGCACACCGGCCTGCTGTTCCAGCCCGGCGATGCCGCCGGATGCGCGGCTCGGATCACCGACCTGCTCGGCGACACGGCACGCTGGGAGCGGATGAGCACCGAGGCGCGGGCGCACGCAGCCGACCGGTACGGCCCCGCCCGCAACCTCGAGCTGCTCGAGTCGATCTACGCGAGCTGCCTGACGCCGGAGCCCGCCCTGCCCTGACCCGTCGGGACGCCTGCCGGCGCCGATCGGGGAACGCGACATGGGACTGCGTCGAGGACACGATGACCGAGCCGGATCCCGTGCCTGCCTCGTCCGCCATCAGGGTGGCGCTGATCACGAACATTCCCGCCCCGTACCGGGTCGGCGTGTACGACCGGCTGGCGACGGATCCGCGGCTGACGCTCGAGGTGATCTACGGAGCGGAGCGCGAGCCGGATCGTCATTGGGACTTGCCACCCCTCGAGCACCCCCACGTGTTCGCGAATGCCACGGTGGTCCGACACTCCGGACGCTTCATCCACTTCGGCTCGTCGATCTGGCGCGAGCTGCGTGCCTTCCGGCCCGACGTCGTCATCACGACCGGCTACAACCCGATTCATCTCGCCGGCGTCGCGTACTGCCACGCCTACCGGGCCCGCCATGTGGTGATGACCGACGGGACGGTGGACTCCGAGCGCAGCCTGACGGTCCTGCACAAGGCCGTCCGACACCTTGTCATCCGACGCTCTGTGGCCGGCATCGCCGCCAGCGGCGGCGCGTGGCGGCTGCTGAGGTCGTACGGCCTTCCTGAGGGGTCCCTGCATGCCTCGCCGCTCTGCGCCAACCAGGATGCGGTGTGGTCGCCGAAGGACCTGGATCGCCGTGACATCGATCTGCTGTTCTCGGGGCGACTCGTGCCGACAAAGAACCCTGCGTTCGTTCTGGACGTGGCGCAGCAGGTGTCGAGGCGCCTGCAGCGGCGGGTGCGGATCGCACTGCTCGGCGCCGGTCCACTCGACGCAGCGCTTCGGGAACGGGCCGCCTTGCTGGGCCCCGATGTCGAGACGCTGTTCCCGGGGCACCAGACGCAGCGCGAGCTCCCGGAGTGGTATGCACGCGCCCGCATTTTCGTGTTTCCGACGCGATGGGATCCCTGGGGTGTGGTCGCGAACGAAGCGCTCCAGGCAGGAACGCCGGTCCTCGCGTCGCGCTACGCAGGCGCATCGGGCGAACTCGTCCGCGACGGCGTCACCGGACAGGTCCTGCCCCTGGACGCCGACGCATGGGCCGACGCAGCGGCTCAGATCCTGTCCGACGACACGCGCTGGGCGGCCCTGTCGCGCGGCGCGCTGGAAGTGATCGACCGGTACTCCTTCTCGAACGCGGCGGCTGGCATCGCCGACGCCGTGGTCCAGGCCGCCTGCGTCGGACCGCACCCGCCTTCGCCTCGCACCAACCCCTTCGTGCGTCGACGCCGCGTCGTCTGCATCCAGCGACGGCTGACCCGCTATCGCGTTCCGCTGTTCGAGCGACTGCGGACGACGCTCGATCGGCAAGGGATCGAGTTCGTTCTGATCCACGGCGACGGGACGCCCAACGAAGCGAAGAAGCAGGACGACGCACATCTGCCCTGGGCAGTGCACCGCCCATGCCGCTATCTGCTCGGTGACCGACTCGTGCTGCAGCACCCCGGTACGGACGTCGACGGTGCGGATCTCGTCATCGTCACGCAGGAGAACCGGCTGCTCTACAACCTCTGGGCGATGACCGCCGCCCGGCCGGCACGCCTTGCCTACTGGGGTCATGGCCGCAACTTCCAGTCGACGGCAGTCGACGGGCTGCGCGAGCGCGTCAAGCGCAGGCTGGTGACACAGGTGGACTGGTGGTTCGCGTACACGCAGCTCACCGCACAGCACGTGCAGGGCTGCGGATTTCCGTCAGAACGGATTACCGTCCTCGACAACGCGATCGACACGCACCATCTGATCGCGCTGTGCGACGCCACCACCGCACGAGACATTGCCGAGTTCCGGGCCCGAGCGGCCATCGGTCGCGGTCCGATCGGTCTGTTCCTGGGTTCGCTGTACCCGGACAAGCGGCTCGGGTTCCTGCTCGATGCCGCCCACGCCTTGCACCGCCGCTTGCCTGGGTTCGTGCTGATGGTCGCGGGCGCAGGTCCCGACGAGGTCATCCTCCGCGACGCTGCCGCGAGCTGCGACTGGATCCGTGTGCTCGGCTCGCTGGGCGGCCAGGACAAGGCCGTGGCGCTGTGCGCTGCCGACATCGTCATGAACCCGGGCCTCGTCGGCCTCGGCATTCTCGACTGCTTCGCGGCAGGTCGTCCGATGGTGACAACGGACTGCGGCATTCACTCGCCCGAGATCGCCTATCTCGAGCACGGCCGAAACGGCCTCATGACCGGGAACACGCTGGACGCGTTCGTCGAAGGCTGCGCATTCCTGCTCACCGATGGCGACGCGCGGCGCGCCATGGGCGAGCAGGCACGCTCGGACTGCTCGGCGTATTCGATCGAACACATGGTCGAACGGTTCTCGAGCGGTGTCGAAGACGCGCTCGCACTGGCACCGCGCCGCTGACCCGGACCATGGCCCGACAGACCGTGGCGCGAGGCACCCTAGGTCGCCGCCTCGCGCGAACGTCCGAACGCGTGGCGCAGGTTCGACAGGGCCACCTTCGCACAACGCGCCAGATGCCGAGGTGAGCGCATCAACGACCTCCGGTAGACCGCGACCACGTTCTCGAGATCGGCGTCGGTGATCGATGCGAGCCGGGAGAGCAGCACCTTGTCGGCTGGTAGATGAAGCAGCCCGGTCGTCGAATACGACGCCCAAGGCGCTTGGCGATGGCGCGTCGGAATGCTCCAGTAGCGCCCGACGATGTGGCTGCGACCCGCATCTTCGATATGGACACCTCGGGCGGTCATCGCCTCGAGCGCCGCCGAGGTGGCACATTCGTCGCCGACATGGTGCAGGGTCGGCAGCGCAGACAGGTATCGGGGAAAGAGCCGATCGATGGTCTCGGTCAACTCGGCGAAGAACGACGACGGCCCGCCGATGAACTCGCCTCCGGACCAGGTCGCGCTACGCCTCATGCCATGCAGTGCCTCGAGGTCTCTGGCGATCACGTCGGCACCATAGGCCGGGATCACCTGAGCGGAGATGTCGTATCGGACGGGCACGTTGTCCCGGACAAGCCTCAGCAGCGCATCGGGAATCGGCCTGGCACACACCATGTCGAGGTCGCACAGACACGAGTAGGCATCGCCGAGCCCGGCGAGATACCGGAACACGTCGAACTTGAAGTGCGCCGAATAGAAGGGAATGCCGCCGGGCACGGGCGTGACGAACGGAATGCTCACCGCATCGATCTTCAGGTCGTCTTCCGCCGCCGTCCGCTCGACCCGCGATGGGTCGTTGGTGAGGAGCGTGAAGCCAGCGCCGTGGCGTCGCAGCGTCCGAGCCAGCAGGGCGGCGTTTCGGACGTAGATCTTCAGCTGGGCATTGAAGCTGTAGAACGACGCGTTGCCGGACGTGAACTGATCATCGGCGAGATGCAGGAGACCGAAGAACCTCAGACGATCCATGACCGCACCGTTTCACGAACCAAGGCAGCGGTCAACACACGTCGCCATCGATCTGCGGGTTTCACTCGAACTCGAAGCGCATCCAGACGGAATCTCCGAGCGTGCCGCGGGCGGCAACCGCATCACGCCAGGCGGTCAGGCGCAGCGGCACGGCGCACAAGGCGGTCACCGCCTCCAGTCCCGAACGCAGCGACGAGCGCTGCATCGCACGCACCCGATTCGCAAGGGATCCGGCACGCTGAGCCCTGCGCAGATGGCTGTAGACGATGTCCTGTCGAAGGAAGGACACCAGCGTCATCGGCTGACGCCGGAACTCCTTGAGTGCCCAACCTGATCGCTCCGAGAACGCCGTCAGGGCCTCGGGCGTCCAGCAGGTGATGTGATTCGGTGGCATGTCTAGCAGCGACCGATGACGCTCGTTGAACTCGATCCGGGCGCTGTTCGGGACAGCGACGAACAGAGCGGCCTTGGGCCGAGCGAGTTCGCGCAGGCGTTCGGCCAATCCCGACAGATCGTCCATGTGCTCCAGGACCTGGAACATGAAGAACGCGCCGACCTTGCCTCGCCATTGATCGAACGCAGGCCCGCGGACATCTTCGCTCACGGCGGCGAAACCCTTCGACGCCAGGCTGCGCCGTGCCACCTCGTTGTATTCGACCGCGACGACCCGCTCGGGTGCGACCCATCGAGGCGACAGCTTCTCCAGAAAGTGACCGAACCCGGCGCCGATCTCCAGCACATGCCCCTGCAGGTCCCCCGACGCGGCAAGACTGCGCAGCGACTCGTCGAACTCCCATCGTTCTCTGGGGTAGGCGGAATGAGGGTAGGCCAGGTTGTAGAACAGTTCGTCGCCGGCCACGAACGGCCAGGCGAACCGAAGCCCGCACGCCCCGCAGGGCA
>CAIUGQ010000093.1 GCA_903898725.1 uncultured Burkholderiales bacterium
AGGTGATGTAGATCTTCTGGCCGAAGATCCGGTAGCTGCCGTCGGGCTGCGGCTCGGCGCGCGAGCGCACCTGCGAGAGGTCCGAACCGGCCTGCGGCTCGGTCAGGTTCATCGTGCCCGTCCACTCGCCGCTCACCAGCCGCGGGATGTAGAGCTTCTGCTGCGCGTCGCTGCCGGCGGTGAGCAGCGCCTCGATGGCGCCGTCCGACAGCAGCGGGCACAGCGCGAACGACAGGTTCGCGCTGTTCATCATCTCGGTGCAGGCGGTGGCCACCAGCTTGGGCAGCTGCTGGCCGCCGAAGGCCGCCGGATGCTGGACACCCTGCCAGCCGCCCTCCGCGAAGGCGCGGAACGCATCGCGAAAGCCGGGCGTGGTGGTGACCACGCCGTCGGACACCGACGAGGGCTTGATGTCGCCCGCCCAGTTCAGCGGGGCGAGCACCTCGGCGTTGAACTTCGCGGCCTCGGTCAGGACGGCCTCGACGGTGTCGTCGGTGGCGTCCTCGAAGCCGGGAAGCTGCCGCACGCAGTCCAGACCCGCCACTTCGCGGATCGTGAACAGCATGTCCTTGACCGGGGCCTGATAGCTCATCGTCGTTGTCCTTCGCCGTGTCCGGGGGTCAGAGCTTGCCGGCCAGCTCGGGCACGGCCTGGAACAGGTCGCCCACCAGGCCGTAGTCGGCCACGCCGAAGATCGGCGCCTCGGCATCCTTGTTGATCGCCACGATGACCTTGGAGTCCTTCATGCCGGCGAGGTGCTGGATCGCGCCCGAGATGCCGATCGCCACGTAGAGCTGCGGGGCGACGATCTTGCCGGTCTGCCCGACCTGCCAGTCGTTCGGCGCGTAGCCCGCGTCGACCGCGGCACGCGAGGCGCCCATCGCGGCGCCGAGCTTGTCGGCCAGCGGCTCGAGCAGCTTGAAGTTCTCGGCGCTGCCCATGCCGCGACCGCCGGAGACGACGATCTTGGCGCCGGCCAGCTCGGGCCGCTCGCTCTTGGCGACCTCGCGGCCGACGAAGCTCGCCGTGCCGGGGTCGGCCGCGGCGGCGACCGCCTCGATCGCGGCCGAACCGCCCGTGGCGGCAGCCGGGTCGAACGCCGTCGTACGGACCGTGAGCACCTTGACCGCGTCCGCCGACTGGACGGTCGCGATCGCGTTGCCCGCGTAGATCGGACGCTGGAAGGTGTCCGGCGACTCGACCGAGGTGATGTCCGAGACCTGCGCGACGTCGAGGCGCGCGGCCACGCGCGGCAGCACGTTCTTGCCGAACGCGGTGGCCGGGGCGAGGACGTGCGAGAAGCCGCCGGCGACCGCGAGCACCTGCTCGGCGACCGCCTCGGCGAGCTGCTCGGCGAGGTGGGGCGCGTCGGCGACCAGCACCTTCGAGACCCCCGCGATCGCGGCAGCGGCCTTGGCCGCGTCGCCGCAGCCCGAGCCCGCGACCAGCACGGTCACGTCGCCGCCGCATTTCGCGGCAGCGGTGACCGCATTCAGCGTGCCGCCCTTGATGGCGTGGTTGTCGTGTTCGGCAATGACGAGTGCGGCCATGTCAGATCACCTTCGCTTCGTTCTTGAGCTTGTCGACCAGTGCCGCGACGTCGGGCACCTTGATGCCGGCCTTGCGCGACGCCGGCTCCTGGACCTTGAGGGTCTTCAGACGCGGGGCCGGGTCCACACCGAGGTCGGCGGGCTTGACGGTCTCGAGCGTCTTCTTCTTCGCCTTCATGATGTTCGGCAGCGTCACGTAGCGCGGCTCGTTCAGGCGCAGGTCGGTGGTGACGATCGCGGGCAGCGCGATCGACAGCGTCTCCAGGCCGCCGTCGACCTCGCGCGTCACGCGGGCGCGACCGTCGGCGACCTCGACCTTCGAGGCGAAGGTCGCCTGCGGACGGCCGGTCAGCGCGGCCAGCATCTGGCCGGTCTGATTCGCGTCGTCGTCGATCGCCTGCTTGCCGAGGATCACCAGGCCGGGCTGCTCCTTGGCCACCAGCGCGGCCAGCAGCTTGGCGACCGCCAGCGGCTGCAGCTCGACGTCGGCGCCGACCTCGACGAGGATCGCGCGGTCCGCGCCGATCGCCATCGCGGTGCGCAGCGTCTCCTGGCAGGCGGTGACACCGCAGCTCACCGCGATCACCTCGGTGGCGACGCCCTTCTCCTTGAGTCGG
>CAIUGQ010000094.1 GCA_903898725.1 uncultured Burkholderiales bacterium
ACGCGGATGACCGCCGGCGCGCTGCGCCAGCGGGCACGCTCCGAGGAGCAGGCGGCCACGCAGGAACGGCGGCTGCGCAACATCCTCGACACCGCCGCCGACGGCATCGTCACCATCGACGGACGGGGCATCGTGCGCGAGTACAACCGCGCGGCCGAGACGATCTTCGGCGTGCCCGCCGCCGAGGCGCTCGGGCGGCCGATGGCGTCGCTGCTGCCCGAAGAACATGCCGATGCGCATCAGGCCAGGGTCGAGCACTACCTGGCGGCGGGCGGCGGCTCGGTCGTCGGACGCGGACGCACGATCGTCACCGAGCGGCGCGATGGCAGCCCGATGGAACTGCAGCTCGCGGTGAGCGAGGTGGTCGACCAGGGCGAGCACCTGTTCACCGGCATCGTCCGCGACGTCACCGAGTTCCGGCAGGCCGAACAGCGCTTCCGGACGCTGTTCCAGCGCTCGGGCGAGCCGCACCTGCTGTTCGTCGCCGGCGAGCTGGTCGACTGCAACGACGCGGCGGCGATGCTGCTGAACGCGGAACGGCGCGAACAGCTGCTGGGCAGCCGCCTCGAGCAGCTCGCGCCCGCGCTGCAGGCCGGCGGACCGTCGAACGAGGTGATCGCGACCTCGTTCGCCGAGGCGCGCCGCGACGGGATCAAGCGTCTCGTCTGGGCGGCACGCCGTCTCGACGGCGGCGAGTTCCCGGTCGAGATGACGCTGACGCCGATCCGGCTGGGCACCGAGGACGCGATGCTGGTTGCCTGGCACGACATCGCCGAGCGCCAGCGCTACGAGCAGCAGCTGCGCCGCGCGCGCGATGCGGCGGAATCGGCGGCGTCGGCCAAGACGCAGTTCCTGGCGATGATGAGCCACGAGCTGCGCACGCCGATGACCGGCATCATCGGCATGGTCGACCTGCTGCACGACTCGCGCATGACCGACGAGCAGCGGCACTTCGTCGACGTGCTGCGCAGCTCGGCGCACTCGCTGCTGACCGTGCTCAACGACGTGCTCGACTACTCGAAGATCGAGGCCGGCCGGCTGGACATGGAGCGCATCGACTTCCGGCCGGCAGCGGTCGCCCAGGAGGTGGTCACGCTGCTGGCGCATGCCGCCTCGCAGCGCGGCAACAACCTGGTGCTGCGCTGGCGCGAAGGCGCAGTGCCGGCGCTGTGCGGCGACCCCACCCGACTGCGCCAGGTCCTGTTCAATCTCGTCGGCAACGCGATCAAGTTCACCGAGCGCGGCTCGGTCACCATCGAGGGCGACGCGCGACTGCAGGCCGACGGACGGGTGGCGCTGGCCTTCGACGTGCGCGACACCGGGGTGGGCATCGCCGCCGACGTGCTGCCCACACTCTTCCGGCCGTTCCAGCAGGCCGACAGCTCGACCACGCGACGCTTCGGCGGCACCGGTCTGGGGCTCGCGATCTGCCGGCATCTGGTCGAGGCGATGGGCGGCGAGATCGCCGTCGACAGCCGCCCGGGCGTGGGATCGACCTTCCGGTTCGTGGTGCGGCTCGAGCCCGCCGGCAGCACGCCGGGCGACACGCTCGAGACGCTGGAACCGGCGGTGCCCGAACCGACGCGGGGCGTCGGCCTGAGGATCCTGGTGGCCGAGGACAATCCGACCAACCGGCTGCTGGTCGGGACGCGTCTGCGGCGCAGCGGACACCGCGTGGATCTGGTCGAGAACGGCCGCCAGGCCGTCGACGCGGTGTGCGGCAACGACTACGACGTCGTGCTCATGGACATGCAGATGCCCGAGCTCGACGGTGTCGGCGCGACCCGGGCGGTCCGCGCGCTGCCCGGCCCGAACGGCCGGGTGCCGATCGTTGCGCTGACCGCGGACGCGCTGCCGGAGTTCCGCGAGCGCTACATGTCCAGCGGCCTCGACGACTACCTGACGAAGCCGATCGACTGGCGGGCGCTCGACCGCGTGCTGGGCCGGTACGCGCCGGTGTCCGGGGCCGGGGTCACCGGCCGTGCCGGGGCCGATGCGGGCGCCGAGACCTTGGACGCCCCCGAGGCCGCTCCGGCCGGCGAGGGACCCGCCGGACGGCCCGACGCCGCCCCGGTGGCGGCGATGCAGGAGGACCTGGGCGAGGACATCTGGGACGCGGTGCTGGAGATCTACTGGCCCAAGGCCGTGACGGACCTGCAGGCCTGCCGCGCGGCGATGGATGCGGCGGATGCGGCGGCGCTGCGCGCCAGCGCGCACAGCCTGAAAGGGGCGTCGGCGAGCCTCGGCTTCGAGTCGGTGGCCGCCTGCGCCGCCACGCTCGAACTCCAGGGCCTCGCCGCCGGGCCGGCGGCCGTCGAGGCACTCGAGACCGCGATCGAGGCCGTGCGCCGCGCCTGGTCGATCGACCCGGTCACCGAACCGGCTGCCTGACCGGACTTCGGGTGAACGTCGGGTCGGCCCCGCCGGGGGCCGGCGGCTAGAATGCCGCCATGGACCGACGCACGCTGCTCGGCGCGATGCTCGCCGCGCCCCTCGCCCCCCTGCCCGCCCTGCTGCGGCCCGCCGCGGCACAGACCGATGTCGACGTGCCCTTCGTGACCACCCCGCAGAACGTGGTGGACGCGATGCTCGAGCTCGGCGGCGTGGGCCCGAAGGACACCCTGATCGACCTCGGCTCGGGGGACGGGCGGATCGTGCTGACCGCCGCGAAACGCTGGGGCACGAAGGGCATCGGCTACGAGATCGATCCGCGCCTGGTGTCCAACGCCGAGCGCGCAGCGCGCAGCGAAGGCGTGGCCCACCTGGCCCGCTTCGTCGTCGAGGACATCTTCGTCGCCGACCTGTCGGCGGCCACCGTGATCACGATGTACCTGCTGCCCGACGTGAACCTGCGCCTGCTGCCGCGTCTGCGCCAGCTCAGGCCCGGCACACGGCTCGTGTCGCACGACTGGGACATGGGCGACTGGGCGCCGCAGCGCACGATCGAGATCGACGCCCCCGAGAAACGCGTCGGCTTCCGGAAATCCAGCCGCCTGATGCTCTGGACGGTCTGA
>CAIUGQ010000095.1 GCA_903898725.1 uncultured Burkholderiales bacterium
GACGCTGCAGACCGTCAAGGAGCAGATGCTCTACGAGGTCCACGACCCGGCGAACTACATCACGCCCGACGTCGTCGTCGACTTCACCACCGCGCGCCTGGAGCTGCTGTCGGCCGACCGCGTGCGCGTCTCGGGCATCTCTGGCAAGCCGCGCACGCCGACGCTCAAGGTCTCGATCGGCTGCACCGAGGGCTTCATCGGCGAGGACATGTTCTTCTACGCTGGCCCGGGCGCGCTGCGGCGCGCGCAGCTCGCCCGCCGCATCCTAGAAGAGCGCTTCCGCATCGTCGGGCTGCAGGCCGAGGACGTGCGCATCGACTTCCTGGGCCTGAACGCCATCCACGGCGCAGCGACGCCCGCGGACGCACCCGAGCCCTACGAGATCGCGGTGCGTGTCGCGGCCCGCACGAAGACGCGCGAGGAGGCGGTCAAGGTCGGCCGCGAGGTCGACGGCATGGCCGTCTCCGGCATCGCCCACACCGGCAAGCGCGTGCCGCACCAGGACCGCACGCGCGAGGTGATCGGCGTGTGGTCGGCGCTGGTGCCACGCGAGCAGGTTCCCGCGTCCGTCGTCTACTTCGAGAGCTGAGACCATGAAGGTGAAGCTGCAGCACGTCGCGCACGCCCGCTCGGGCGACAAGGGCGACACGTCGAACATCGCGGTCTTCGCGTACGCCCCGGAGCTCTATCCGCTGCTGGTCGAGCAGCTGAGCGCCGAGCGCTTCAAGGCCTTCTACTCGGGTGCGATCAAGGGCGAGGTGCTGCGCTATCCGGTGGCGGCGCTGCACGCGATCAACTTCGTGTGCCACGGCGCGCTCGGCGGCGGCGTCTCGCGCAGCCTGTGCCTCGACAACTACGGCAAGGCGCTGTCGGCCGCAGTCCTCGGCTTCGAGATCGAGGTGCCCGAGTCGCTGGTGCCGCTTCTGAAGAACCTGCCCGAGCCCGCCTGAAGCGGCGCCGCGCACCGACCGGAGAGACCTGATGAGCCCATCCCCGAGCAGGGCCCGCCACACGATGCTGGTGGCAGGCGCCGGCGGTGTCGTCGGCGCGGCCGCCGTCGAGCACTTCGCATCGCTGCCCGACTGGGACGTCGTCGCGGTGTCGCGCCGCCGTCCGCCCGAGCTGCCCGAGGGCGTGACCCACCTGTCGCTCGACCTGACCGACGCGGCCGCGTGCCGTGCCGCGGGCGCCGCGCTCTCGCGCGTCACGCACCTGATGTTCGCCGCGCTCTACGAGAAGCCCGACCTCATCGCCGGCTGGCGCGACCCCGAGCAGATGGCGGTCAACCTCGCGATGCTGCGCAACCTGCTCGATGCGCTCGAGGCCTCGGCCCCCGGCCTGCGCCACGTGTCGCTGATGCAGGGGACCAAGGCCTACGGCGGCCACGTCACGCCCGCGCCGGTGCCGGCCAAGGAACGCTGGCCGAGGCACGAGCACGAGAACTTCTACTGGCTGCAGGAAGACCTGCTGCGCGAGCGCCAGCCGCGTGCCGCCTGGGTGTTCACCGTGCTGCGTCCGCAGATCGTCTTCGGCTACGCGGTCTCCAGTCCGATGAACATCGTCGCCGCGATCGGCGCCTACGCCGCGGTGATGCGCGAGCTCGGCCGCCCGCTCGCCTGGCCCGGGGGCGGGCGCTACATCAACGGCGGCAGCGACAGCCGGCTGATCGCGCAGGTCGCCGAGTGGGCCGGGACCCACGAGATCGCGGCCAACGAGACCTACAACGTGGTCAACGGCGACGCGCTGCTCTGGCAGGACCTGTGGGGCTCGGTCGCCGCGCACTTCGGCATGCCGACCGGTCCCGACGCACCGATGAACCTCACGCGCGAGATGCCCGCGCAGGCCGACGCCTGGCGTCGCGTGGTCGAGAGCCACGGCCTGCGGGACGTGAGTCTCGACGGGCTGGTGGGCAGTTCGTGGCAGTTCACCGACCGTGCGTTCGCGCAGGGTCTCGCGAACCCCGCGGATTCGGTGCTGAGCGGCATCAAGCTGCACCAGCACGGCTTCCACGGCGTGATCGACACCGAGGACGGGCTGCTGCACTGGCTGGAGCGGATGCAGGCGCAGCGGCTGCTGCCGCGCTGAGCGGGGAGAGGCCGGCGCCCATGGCGCGCCGGGCCTCATCGCCGCATCAGGCCATCTTCACCGCCGTGCCGCTCACGGTGACCATCATCATGCCGTTCGCCTCGCCGAGCACCTCGTAGTCGAAGTCGATGCCGACGACGCCGTCGGCGCCGAGCTCGATCGCCGCGGCCTTCATGTCCTCGATCGCGGCCTCGCGTGCGCCGGCGAGTGCGCGCTCGTAGCCGCCGGCCCGCCCGCCGACCACGTCGCGCACCGACGAGAACAGGTCGCGGAAGATGTTGGCGCCGATGATGGCCTCGCCGTTGACCACGCCCAGCCACGCGCCGACCTGCGCACCGCCGCTGCTCGGCACGACGGTGGCGAGGAAGAAAGTCGGATCGGATTTCGAGAACCAGCCCATCGGGACCTCCAGGGGGCATCGGCGGACACGGTGCCCGCCGGCAGCGTGACCATCGTACCGGGCGGGGCGTTCCGGTCGTTCGATGCCCCGGCACCGTCGACATCCCCGTTACACCTGCAACACCTCGCCGGCGCCCATCGCTGCGGTCGACGGGTCCAATCGACGGACCGTTGTCCCGCTCCCGGGCGACGCCCCTCCGAGGATCCGAGCATGAGAACGTCCCTGTCGATCGCTGCCGCGATGCTGTCCGCCGCCGCCCTGTCCGGCTGTGTGGTGGCGCCGATCGGCCCCCCGCCCGTGGTCTACGGCGGCGGCGTCTACGTCCATCCCGCCTACCCGATGCCTGCGCCCGGCTATGCCTGGGGCCGGCATCCGCACTACGGGTACGGCTGGCGGCATCCGCACCACGGCTGGCACCGCGGCTGGCGCTGAGCGCAGGCACGCCCGGAGGCGTCCGGCCCCTCGTCCGGGCCTGCCCCCGAAGCTTGGCAAGCCGCCGATCGGTCCGTACCCTGAGCGCCGACCGGCCGATCGCGACCGGTCCCTCGCGAAGGCAAGGACCCCATGGTCGATCCGGACAGGCGCACCCTGCTCGCGGCGGCTGCCGCTGTCGCCCCGGCTGCGCTGCTGCCCGCGGCCGTGCAGGCCGAGCCGCGCATCGTGATGAACGACGCGAGCCGGCTGTCGCCCACGCCGGTCTTTCGGCACTGGGTCGTGCCGCCCGACCCGGAGGCGCAGACGATCGCGGCGCTGCGCGACGCGCTGCAGGCGGCCACGAAGCAGCGCCGTCCGATCGTGGTCGGTGCGGCGCGCCATTCCATGGGCGGCCAGAGCCTGGCGCGCAACGGCCTGGGCATCACCTTCGCGATCGACCGCTGCGAGGTCGACCGTGCGGCCGGCACAGCGCGCGTGCATGCCGGCACGCGCTGGCACCAGGTGATCTCGGCCCTCGATGCGCAGGGCCTGTCGCCCGCGGTGATGCAGTCGAACAGCGACTTCTCGGTCGGGGCCACCTTCTCGGTGAACGCCCACGGCTGGCCCGCGCCCTACGGACCGTTCGGCTCGACCGTGCGCGCGCTGCGGCTGATGCTCGCCGACGGTTCGGTGGTCACCGCGTCACGAACGGAGCACCCCGAACTCTTCGCGATGGCGATGGGCGGCTACGGGCTGGTCGGCATCCTGCTCGAGCTCGAGATCGCGGTGGTCGAGAACCGGATGATGCGACCCCGGTTCGAGCGGATGCCCGCCGGCGATCTCGCGCGCCGCTTCACCGGCGCGCTGCGCGACGACCCGCAGGTGAAGATGATCTACGGTCGGCTCAACGTGACCCGCGCCGAGCTCTTCACCGAGGCGCTGCTGGTCACCTGGCGGCCCGACGCCGCGCCGCCCGGCGGGCTGCCGGCGGCCACGCGCCGCGGCGCGCTCACGGGCGTCTCGCGCGAGATCTACCGCGCGCAGATCGGCTCCGAGACCGGCAAGAAGGCCCGCTGGTTCGCCGAGACCGTCGCGGTGCCGAAGGCGGCAACGGGCGCTTTCACCCGCAACTCGCTGATGAACGAGCCGGTCTCGAACCTCGAGGGCCGCGACCGGCGTCGCACCGACATCCTGCACGAGTACTTCGTCCATCCGGACCGCTTCGGCGACTTCCTCGCCGCCTGTCGCGAGCTGATCCCGAAGGCGCGCGCCGAGTTCCTCAACGTGACGCTGCGCTGGGTCGCGGCCGACGACCTGCCGGTGCTGTCGTACTCGACCACCGACCGGATCGCCGCGGTGATGTCGTTCTCGCAGGAGATCACGCCCGAGGGCGAGGCGGACATGATGATGCTGACCGAGGCGCTGATCGATCGCGTCGGCGCGATCGGGGGCGCGTTCTACCTGCCGTACCGGCTGCATGCGCGCCCCGACCAGGTCCGCGCGATCTATCCGCGCGCCGAGCGCTTCGCGGAGCGCAAGCGGCACTTCGATCCACACGGCGTGTTCCGCCATGCACTGTGGGACGCCTACCTCGCCGACTGACCCGATGACCCGGATCCGCCCATGACGTTCCCCGTTCGCGGCGTCGCCGCCGGCTACGCCCTCGTGCTCGGCGTCGTCGCGCTGCTCAACCAGGTACCGGGCATCGTCGATGGCGAGGGCCGCGTCTTCGGCATCTTCGCGCTCGATGTCTACGACGACCTGCTGCACGCGGCCTCGGCGCTCTGGGCCGCGGTCGCGGCCTTCGTCTCGCGGCGGGCGTCGATCGCGTTCCTGCGGCTGTTCGGCACGCTGTACCTGCTCGACGGGCTGCTGGGGCTCGCCACCGGCTCGGGCTATCTCGACCTGGGCATCGTGCTGTACGGCATCCAGCCGCAGCCGGCGATGTTCCGGGTCCTCGCCAACCTGCCGCACCTCGCGCTCGGCGGGGTGGCGGCGTTCGTCGGCTGGCGCACCGTGCCGGGCTCGGGTCCGGGTCTGGGTCTGGGTCCGGACCCGGGCCGGGCCGGGTAGCGCGGCATGCCGTTCGCGCGGCTCGTCCGCATCGCCGTCCTGCTCGGCCTGGCGCTCGGACTCGCGGCGGCGGCGCCGATCGTGTGGGTCGAGACGCGCTGCGTGACCGACCGCGCCGACGGCGGCCCCGCGTACGCATCGAGCCTGCCGGTGGCCGACCGCCGCGTGGAGGTCGACACCTACCTCACGTATCCGGAGTGGTCGATCGTTCACGCCTACGAGGACCTGGCCGCCGTGTCCCGGGCCCGGGGCGAGTCGGCCTTCGCCTACGCGTCGAGCGTCGCCGGCTACTGGCGTGGCTTGTGCGCGGTCGTGCGCACCGCGTCCGCCCGCGGCGAGATTCCGTCGGACACCCGGACGATGCTGCATGTGATCGGCATCAGCTTCAGTGCCGAGATGGCGGTCAAGGGTGCGTGGGAGTCGACGCTCGGTGCACTCGCCGAGGCGGTGCGCGGCGCGGCGCCGACGCCGGAGGACACCTTCTCGCATGCGGTCGCGGACGACTACGCCGCCTTCCTGCGGCAGACGCCGTGGTACGCGTATCCGTTCGCGCCGACGCTCGCGCGCTTCTGGCACGACGTGCCGTGGCAGGGCGGGCATCCGCTTCGCAAGCTCGAGCGGCGCGTGGCGCTGAGCCTGGAGTACGGCGTGAAGGCGGTCTACGCGAAGGCGCTGGGTGCGCTCGCCGGTCTTTCGCCCGCGACGACGACGCTGCGCAGCGTGGTGCGCGGGCTCGACGCCGGCGACCTGGCCGCCGATGCGCGGATCGTGCTCGTCGAGCGCCGCGCCGACGGCACGTCGGTGATCGAGACGCCGCGCTACCGTGCGTACACCGAGGTCCTGGCGGGCCTGGCGGCGCGCGGGCGCGACCTGGTCGAGATCGCCGGCAACGACGAGGTGATGCTCACCGTGCTGGCACCCGCCGGCGCGCAGCGGCCTCCGGGCGCCGTGCCGCTGCTCGCGGTACCGGTGCAGGCCCGGCCCGGATCCGAGCGCATCGCGCTGGCGGTGCGTGTCGATGCGCTGTGTGCACTGCTGCGCGGGCTGCAGGGCGGTGCGATCTCGCTCGAGCATGTCTACGACTACTGAGCCCGTGGCCGCGCGCACGGCGCTGCGCTTCGCCGCTGCGGCCGCGCTCGTGCTCGTCGCCTGGTTCGCCGGGCTGGGCGTGCTGGCGCGGTGGGCGGAGCCGACCCGCGAGGTGCTGGTGCTGGTCGAGCCCGGCGGGGCGGCGGCGCTGCTGTCCCGGGCGCCGGTCCTCGCGATCGATGCACCGGCCGGCTGGCTGCGGGTTCGCGGCGAGTCGCCCGGCTTCGTCGCCGAGCTCTATGCCTCGGGCGCGCGGCTGGTGCTGCCGGCGGCCGGGTCCGGCTGCCGCACGCCGCCTCCCGGACGCTCGCGCGGCGGCGCCTGAGGGCCGCTTTCCCGCGAGGCGCGTCCGCGGGTGCTGCCCGACGGCCGTCCGACCCGCCTGCGCCACCGCCGGTACGCGCGTGCACGGTTCCTCCACATTCGGCATCTAGCGTCCGTCCTGTCGCCGCAGGTCCGGCGGCGCTCAACGGAGCCCCGCGGGGCCGCGCTCTCATGACGACGATCCGACATCCCAGTGTTTCGCGGCCCTTGGCCGCCTGCGGTGCCCTGCTCCTCGCGCTGGCCCTCGCGGCCTGCGGGGGCGGCGGCGACACGCCGACCGCACCCGCCGCCGCGCCGGTCGCGACCGCTCCGACGGCCGCCGACGCGGACCCGACCGCTGCGAACGATCCGCCGGCCGACGTCGCTGTCGTCGCGCCCGATCCGCTCGCGACGAGCACCGCCGGCACCAAGGCGCTGTCGGTCACCGCGGCGAGCTGGCTCGACCTCGACCTGCTGCAGCTCGCGAACTACGCCGCGCCCACGCTGCCCGTCCACTACGACGGCCGCGTCCGCGCGATCGACAACGTCTCGCTCACCGACCCGGTGTCGAACCGGGTCGCGACGCTCGGGCGCGTGCTGTTCAACGACAAGCGGCTGAGCGTGAACGACGCGGTGTCCTGCGCGTCCTGCCACCAGCAGGCGATCGGCTTCGACGACCCGGCGCGCTTCAGTGCGGGCTTCGCCGGCACGCAGTTCACCACCGCGCACGCGATGCGGCTGGGCAACCTGCGCTACTGGCGCCCGGGCACGATGTTCTGGGACCGCCGCGCCGCGAGCTTCGAGGCACAGGCCACGCAGCCGATCCAGCATCCGGTGGAGATGGGGTTCGATGCGGCCGCCGGCGGCATGGCCGCGCTGGTCGCGAAGATGAACACGCTGCCCTACTACCCCGAGCTCTTCGAGTTCGCGTTCGGGGATGCCACCATCAGCGAGGCGCGCATCCAGCGCGCGCTCGCGCACTTCGAGCGCGCGATGGTCTCGGCGGGCAGCGCCTGGGACACGGCCTATGCGCTCAACTACGACCCGGCGCTCGCCGACCGCGGCCTGTCGCTGCCGGCTCGCGGCTTCACCGCGCAGCAGGAACGCGGCCGGGTGCTGTTCGTCATGGCGCCGCAGCAGGGCGGGCTCGGCTGCGCCGGCTGCCACGTGCCGCCGACCTTCGCGCTCAACCAGAACTCGCGCAGCAACGGCCTGGATGCCGGCGAGACGGTGATCTTCAAGTCGCCGTCGCTCAAGAACGTCGCGCTCGGCACCGCCTTCATGCATGACGGACGGTTCTCGAGCCTCGCGCAGGTCGTCGAGCACTACAACTCCGGCGTGCAGGACGGCCCCGCGCTCGACAACCGGCTGCGTCAGCCCAACGGCGGTCCGCCGCGCCGTCTCAACCTGAGCGCTGCCGACAAGCAGGCGCTGGTCGCCTTCATGGGCACGCTGACCGACACCGCCTTCACGGCCGACGCGAAGTTCGCGAGTCCGTTCCGCCGCTGAGCGCGGCGGCGCGCCGGGCTCAGCGGACCGTGAGCTCGCGCGTCGTGCTGACCAGCTCGTTGCCGTCGCGGGTCAGCGTGTAGCTCGCCCGATAGGTGCCGGGCGCCCACGTGCTCGGCGGTGCGCGCCGCGCGATCTGCAGCAGCCCGGCCGCCCGCGCGGCCTCGGCGACGAACTCGTGCCGGGCGATCGGACGCCCGTCCGGGTCGAGCACCCGCAGCAGCTCGCGGTCGCCGGGGCGCACGCCGACGCGGCGCACCCAGAACGACAGGTGCGTCGACTCGCGGGTGACCGGCGGCAGGTCGCCGGCCTGCAGCCCCGCCGCGTCCAGATCCTTGGCGGCGAAGCCCGCGTCGAGCACGCCGGTGGCGAGGTAGCCGAGCGCGGTCAGCGCCTCCGGCGTCCAGCGCGCGTCGCTCGACGCACCGCAGGCGCCCGACGGGTCCGGGCGGAACGGATCGAGTGCCCGACCGTCCCGCACGACGGCGAAGCCCATCAGCGCCGCGTTGGAGGTGCCCCAGCGGAACGCGGTGACCCGGCCCAGCACCTCGCCGCGGCTGACGGTGCGACCGACCGGCACGTCGCCGGTCGTGGTGTCGAAGCGGTAGACGGTCCGCCAGCCGGCGCCGTGGTCGACGGTCAGGCCGCTTTCGCCGCGCGCCACCACGCGGCCGTCGGCGGCGGCGACGATGGCCACGTCGCGCCGCGCCAGGTGCTCGCCGAGCAGCGTGAAGCGCGTGTAGACGCTGCGCGGCACGCTGCGGCTGCCGCAGGCGAAGTCGCGCTGCTCGCCATGGTCGAAGAAGTCGAGCGCGGCGCACTCCTGGCCGATCGCACAGCGCACTGGCAGGTCGAAGCGGGGGGCGCGGGCCGGGTCCGCGGATGGGGAAGGGGACGGGGACGGTGACGGGGGCGGGGACGCCGAGGCGGGCGAGGACTGCGACGGCGACGGCGCAGGCGCCGGTGCCGGCGCAGGTGCAGGCGCAGGTGCAGGCGCCGGCGCCGGCGCCGGCGCAGGTGCAGGTGCAGGCGATGCGGAC
>CAIUGQ010000096.1 GCA_903898725.1 uncultured Burkholderiales bacterium
CGGCTTCCCGGTGGTGCTGGCCATCGGCATCCCGTCGGTCGCCTACCTGCTGTGGAACGACCTGCCGCTGATGATGATCGCGCAGCGCACGGTCTATGCCATGGACTCGTTCCCGCTGGTCGCCGTGCCGGTGTTCCTGTTCGTCGGCAGCCTGATGAACGCCTCGGGCATCTCGGCCTACATCTACCGCTTCGCCGACACCGCGGTCAGCCGGCTGCCCGGCGGCCTGGCCCAGGTCAACATCTTCGGCAGCCTCGTGTTCTCGGGCATCTCGGGCTCCGCGCTCGCCGACATCGGCGGGCTCGGGCGCATCGAGATCGACGCGATGCGCGCCAAGGGCTTCTCGGTGCCGTTCGCCAGCGCCGTGACCTGCTCGTCGGCGATCATCGGCCCGATCTTCCCGCCGTCGATCCCGCTGATCATCTACGGTACGGTCACCGGCGCCTCGGTGCTGCAGCTGCTGCTCGGCGGCATCCTGCCCGGCCTGCTGTGCACCGGCGCACTGATGGCGATGGCCGCGTGGCTCGCGCATCGGCGCGGCTATCCGCGCGCCGAGCGCTGGCCCACCCGGGGCGAGGTGGTGCGCGACATGCTGCCCGCGATCCCGGCGCTGCTGGCGCCGCTGATCCTCATCGTGGGCATGCTCGCCGGCTACTTCACGCCCACCGAGATCGCCTCGGTGACGGTGGTCTACACGATCGCGATCAGCGCGCTCTTCTATCGCCAGCTCACCGTCCAGGGCCTGCTGGCCGCCGCCTTCGAGACGGTGAAGGCGACCTCCGGGATCCTGCTGATCGTCGCGGTGGCCGCGCTCTTCGGCTGGATCCTGTCGGTCGAACAGGTGCCGCAGCAGGTGGCCGGCGCGCTGCTGTCGGTGTCGACCGATCCGTTCGTGCTGCTGGCGATCGTCAACGTGCTGCTGGTGGTGGTCGGCATGTTCCTCGACAGCACGACCGCGATCCTGGTGATCGCGCCGATCATCGCCAAGCCGCTCGTGGCGGCGGGTGTGGATCCGGTGCACCTCGGGATGGTGGTCGTCTTCAACCTGATGATCGGGCTGGTGACGCCGCCGATGGGCCTGGCGCTGTACCTGGTGTCGGACATCGCCAAGGTGTCGATGCGCTCGGTGCTGCGCGAGATGCTTCCGTTCTACGTGCCGCTGGTGGGCACGCTGCTGGCGATCACGTACATTCCGGCGCTGACCGTCTGGCTGCCGCGGCTGATGATCGCGCCGTAGCGACCCGCAGCGGTCGTTCCCTCGCACTCGCGACGCCTCGCGTCGTCCGCACGGAGATTCCCGAATGTTCTCGCACGTGATGATCGGCACCAACGACCTGGCGAAAGCCAAGGCCTTCTACGACGCAGTGCTCGGCGCCCTCGGCGTGCCGGCCGGCATGGTCGACCGCCACCGTGTCTTCTGGCGCACCCCGACCGGTGTCTTCTCGACCTCGCTCCCGATCGACGGCCAGCCCGCGACCGTGGGCAACGGCGGCACCATCGGGTTCGCATGCCAGTCGGCCGAGCAGGTCGAGGCCTGGCACGCGGCCGGCCTCGCCCACGGCGGAACGACCTGCGAAGACCCGCCGGGGGTTCGCGAAGGCGCCGGCGGCAAGCTGCACCTCGCCTACCTGCGCGACCCGGACGGCAACAAGATCTGCGGCCTGTACCGGATGCCGCGCGGCTGACGACGCCGGGCTAGGCCCGCGAGGCCCGCCAGGGCAGGGCGCTGCCGTCCAGCGTCGCGCTGCCTTCGATGAGTCCGTCGCGGGCGCGGCCCTCGAATCGCGCGATGCGGCCGCGCTCGATCGGGAGCCGGAAGGCGACCTCGTCGCCGCGCAGCCGCACGTCCTCGAGCGGGATCTCGCGGTTGCCGAGGGTCGCCATGCCGTCGAGCATCTGCCACTGCTGGCGCAGCGACAGCACCAGGCGCTGGCGGCTGAGCTCGGCCGGCATGCCGACCTGCCAGCGGCCGCCCACCTGCGCCGGGATCCGGTAGAGGTAGACGGTCGCGCTCGGCTGTCCGGTCGCCCCCTTCTTCTCGGGCTCGTCGAAGCGCTGCCAGGACTCCGGCAGCCAGCCTGCGATCGGGTAGTCGTGGGTGAGCACGCGGGTGCCGGGACGCAGCTCGCGACGCAGCTTGTCGCGCAGCATGTTCACCGTGTCCGGCAGCAGGTAGATCGTCACCACGGTCGCCTCGGACACGTCGGTGGTGAAGAGGTCCTGCCTCACGAAGCGGGCGCGGCCGTCGATGCCCTCGCGGCGGGCCGCCTCGATCGACAGCGTGACCAGGCGCTCCTGGATCTCGATGCCGAGGCCGCGCGCGCCGCGCAGCTTCGCGGCGGTCAGCACGATCCGCCCGTCGCCCGATCCCATGTCGATCAGCACGTCATCGGGCCCGACGCCGGCCATCTCCAGCATCTGCGAGACCACGGTTTCGGGGGAGGGCACATAGGGCCCGGCCATGATCGGCTGCTTCTCCGGCTGCGGCACGTCCTGGGCCCGAAGGGGCGGCGCCGCGGCCGCGGCGAGGAGCGCGAGGCGGGGGCGCGTGGCGCAGGTGGCGATCAGGCGGAGCGTCGAGCGGCGGTCGAAGTGCATGCGGGCCTCGGGTCGGTCGGCGCGCACCGGCGCGCGCCTCGCCCGGCGGGTCCGTGCCGGGCCGGGCAGAGTGTCCCACGAGCCAGTACGATGCGCGGGATGCCCGACACCGCTGCCGCCTCGACCGCCCGTGCGCGCGCGCTCGTCGTGCTGCTCGGCGTGTGCTGGGGCCTGAACTGGATCGCGGTGCGCATCGCGCTTCACGAGGTCCGTCCCTGGAGCCTGCGCTGCATCGGCATGGGGCTGGGCACGGTGACGCTGCTCGCCTGGGCCGGGATGCGCGGCCACCCGCTGACGATCGCGCCCGGCGCGCCGCGGCTGCGCCTGGCGCTGGCCGGCGTGCTCAACGTCGCGGCCTTCGGCGTGTTCAGCGCCTTCGCCCAGCTCGCCGGTTCGACCGCCCGGGTCACGATGGTCACCTACACGATGCCGATCTGGTCCGTGC
>CAIUGQ010000097.1 GCA_903898725.1 uncultured Burkholderiales bacterium
TCGCGCTCGAGGGCGCGACGCGCGCGCTCGCCCGCCTCGAGCAGGCGTCGTGCGTGCGGCAGCAGGGTCGCACCCGCCGGCGTCGGTCGGCAGCCGCTGCGCTCGCGCACCAGCAGCGGTGCGCCGAGCTGCGTCTCCATCCGCTGCACCTGCAGGCTCACCGTGGGCTGCGACAGCAAGAGCCGCCGCGCGGCGGCATGGAAGCTGCCCGCGTCGACCACCGCGACGAAGGCGCGCACCTCGCGCAGGTCGAGCTCGTCAGCGCCCGATCGCACCGTGCGGCCTCTCGCCTCGCAGGGCCTCGACGATGTTCGTCGCCGCATCCATCTCGATCTGTCGGCGCACTGCTTCGACGGCCGAGCCGATGTGCGGCGTGAAGAGCGTGCGCCGGGTGTCGGCGAGCAGGCGCGCGTCGATGCCGCGCGGCCGCTCGGGCAGCGCCCAGTCCTCGAGCTCGAACACGTCGGCCGCGTAGCCGCCGAGCTGTCCGTCGGCGAGCGCGTCGGCACCCGCGCGCTCGTCGACCACCGAGCCGCGGCCCGGGTTCACCAGCAGCGTGCCGCGGCGGGTGCGCGCGATCATCGTGGCGTCGACGAGGTGGTGCGTGGCCGGGGTCAGCGGCAGCGCGACGACGAGGAAGTCGACGGTCCGAACCGCCTCGTGGAGCGTCGCCCAGCGTGCGTTCGCCGGCAGCGCCGCGGCCGCCTCGCGGTCATGGACCAGCGTCTCGCAGCCGAAGCCCGAGAGCTTGCGCGCGATCGCGCGGCCGACCGCGCCGCCGCCCAGCACGCCGATGCGCGAACCGTCGATCGAGCGGCCGTAGAGCACCGGTCGCCAGCCCTGGAAGTCGCCGCCCCGCACGAGCGCGTCGCCCGCCCGCACCGAGCGGCCGAGGCCGATCATCAGCCCGAGGGTCAGCTCGGCGGTGGGCTCGGTCAGCAGGTCGGGGACGATGGTGAGCCACACGCCGCGCTCGGCGCAGGCGGCGACGTCGAAGTTGTCGTAGCCCTTGAGCGCGCAGGCGACGATGCGCAGGCGAGGGCAGGCGTCGAGGAAACTGCGGTCCACCGAATCGGGCATGAAGGCGAGCACCGCATCGGCATCGCGGCACGCCTCGAGCAGCCGCGAGGCCGACCACGGCGCATCGGAGTCGTTGGCGAGCACCTCGCCGTGCGCACGCAGCGCCGCGAGGGTCTCGGGGAAGGCTCGGCAGGTGACGACGATCTTGGGCACGCGGGCGGGCGGTGGGTTCGGGATTTGCGAATCGTAATCGATGGTCATGACGAATTGAGGACCGTAATTCATGTGCAACATTCGGGCCGCAGCATGCAGCGCATGGACATCCCGCTCGCTGCCGCAGGCACGCCACTGCTCACCCTGACCGACGCGTCGGTGGTCTATCCCGACGGTACGGTGGGACTTGCGCGCACCTCGACCGTCTTCGCGGCCGGTGCGTTCTGCGTGCTGCTCGGTCCCTCGGGCGCAGGCAAGTCGACGCTGCTGCGCAGCCTCAACGGCCTGGTGCCGCTGAGCTCCGGCTCGGTGACGGTCGAGGGCATCGGCCCGCTCTTGCGGAGCGCCGACTGGCGGCTGCACCGTCGCCGCACCGGCATGGTCTTCCAGCAGCACCAGCTGATCGGACGGCTGTCCGTGCTCCGCAACGTGCTGACCGGGCGGATCGCGTTCTCGTCGACCCTGCGTTCGCTGTGGCCGGCTTCGATCGCGGACCGCCGTATCGCGCTGCACGCGCTCGATCGCGTCGGACTGCCCGAGGCCGCACTGCGCCGGGCCGACCAGCTCTCGGGCGGCCAGCAGCAGCGGGTCGGTATCGCGCGCGCGCTGGCGCAGCAGCCGCGCCTGCTGCTCGCCGACGAGCCGGTGGCGAGCCTCGATCCGGCCACCGCCGCGCGGGTGCTCGAGCTGCTGCAGGGCATCTGCCGGGAGTCCGGCATCTCGGTCGTCGTGAGCCTGCACCAGGTCGAGCTCGCACGCCGCTTCGCCGACCGCGTGCTCGGCGTTCGCGCCGGCCGCATCGTCTTCGACGGTCCGCCCGCCGCGCTCGACGACCGTGCGTTGCACGCGGTCTACGGCACGGAAGGCGAGGCCGCCCGCAACGAGCCGCCCGCCGCATCCCGCGAGCGGCCGGCGTTCGACGGCACCGGCCCCCTGTCGGTCGCCGCCTGACCCCACGAGGAGTTCCCCATGGATCGACGTACCTTCACTGCCGGCGCGCTGATCGCCGGCCTGCTCCCGGCCGCGGTGCGCGCTCAGGGCGCCGACCCGAAGACGCTGCGCGTCGCGCTGCTGCCCGACGAGAACGCCGCCACGATCATCCAGAACGCCCAGCCGCTCAAGGCGCACCTCGAGCGCGTCGTCGGCCGGCCGGTCGACCTCATCGTGACCACCGACTACTCGTCGATGATCGAGGCGACCCGCTTCGGGCGGATCGACGTGGCGTACTTCGGCCCGCTGTCCTATGTGCTGGCGCGCTCGAAGGCCGACATCGAGGCCTTCGCGGTCGGTGTGTCGCGCGGCTCGCCGACCTACACCAGCGTCGTGATCGTGCCGGCGGCGTCGAGCCTGAAGGCGGTCGGCGAACTTCGCGGCCGGACGGTGGCCTACGGCGACACCGCCTCCACCTCGTCGCATCTCGTGCCGCGCGCGATGCTCCAGGACGCGGGCCTCGTCGCCAACACCGACTACAAGACGGTCTACGTGGGCGCGCACGACGCGGTCGCCCGTTCGGTCGAGACCGGCAAGGTCGACGCGGGCGCGCTGTCGCGGCCGATCTTCGATTCGCTGGTCAAGGCCGGCAAGATCGACGGTGCCAAGGTGCGCGTGCTCGCCGAGACCCGAGCGATCCCGAACTACCCGATGGCGATGCAATCCAAGCTGACGCCCGAGCTCAAGGCGAAGATCCGCGGCGCGTTCCTCGACCTGAAGGACGCCGACATCCTCAAGAGCTTCCGCGCCGAGGGCTTCGCCGCCACCGACGATCGGGCCTACGACGTGCTGCGCGACACGGCGAAGGTGCTCAACCTGGACCTGGCGAAGTTCCAGTGAGCGCGCTTCCGTCGGCGGGCGCGCAGCCGGTCAGCGACCCGCGCCACGAGGCGCTGCTCGCCGGCAGCGGCGCGGCCACGCGCGCCGCGGTGCTGCGGGTCGCGGCCCTCTTGGCGGTCGTGCTCGCCGCGCTCGCGTTCACCGGGGCCTTCGACCGCGAGCGCCTCGTCGACGGCCTGCCCGCGCTCGCGCAGATCGGCTCGGAGATGCTGCCGCCCGACTTCGCGCGCTGGCGCTTCTGGCTGCGGCCGCTGCTCGACACGCTCGCGATGAGCATCGCCGGCACCGCCATCGCGGTCGTGCTGGCGCTGCCGGTGGCGCTGCTCGCCGCGCCGAACACCTCGCCGAACCGCGGGCTGCAGCAGGCCGCGCGCGCGGTGCTCAACCTGCTGCGCTCGATCCCCGAGCTGATCATGGGCATCCTGTTCGTGGCGGCGGTGGGGTTCGGCGCGCTGCCCGGCGTGCTGGCCCTCGCCCTGCATTCGGTGGGCATGGTGGGCAAGTTCTTCGCCGAGGCGATCGAGCATGCCGATCCGCGGCCGATCGAGGCCGCGCGCGCGGCCGGCGGCGGGCGACTGCAGGTGATCTGGCACGCGGTGCTGCCGCAGGTGATGCCGCAGATGGCCGACACCACGGTCTACCGCTGGGAGTACAACTTCCGCGCCTCGACGGTGATGGGCGCGGTCGGGGCGGGCGGCATCGGCACCGAGCTGATGGGCTCGCTGCGGCTGATGGACTACCCGCAGGTCGGGGCGATCCTGCTCTGCATCCTGCTGTGCGTGACGGTCGTCGACGGGATCGGGCAGCGGATCAGGAAGCGGCTGGCCTGAGGCTTCGGGCGGGATCCGGGTCGAACCAGGCCGAACCGGGCCGAACCAGGTCGAGCCGGGCCGAGCCCGGCCTGGGCGCGGTCGCGGGCCGCGCTCAGCCCGGACCGGCTGCGAGCAGCCGTCGCCAGCCCTCGTGTCCGAGCGCGCGCAGCGTCTCGACGTTGCGCCCGTAGATCGCTTCCGCATCCGGGTACGCGGCCACCGCCCGGTCGATGCTCGCCTCGCGCAGCAGGTGCAGCATCGGATGCGGCGAACGGTTGCTGAAGTTCGCGACGTCGTCGGGCGCGGCATCGGCGAACTCGTAGTCGGGGTGGAAGCTCGCGATCTGCAGCGTGCCCTCGAGACCGAGCTTCCGAAGCACGCGCTGCGCATCGTCGAGGAAGAAGCGGTAGTCGATGAAGTCGGTCATCGCCTCCGGGTGGATCAGCAGCGTGGTGTCGACGGCCTGCGGGTCGGCGTCCGCCAGCAGCACCAGCTCGTGGTGCAGCTCGGCGAGCAGCGTGTCGCGCGAGTCGGCGGCCGTGACGGCCCAGCGGATCTGCCGCCGCACGTGCACGGCCTTGGCGAACGGGCAGAGGTTCAGCCCGATCACGGCGACCTCGAGCCAGCGGCGCGTCGCCTCGAGGGCGCGGGCGGCACGCGCCGGATCGTCGAAGGGCGTGAGGACGTCGGTCATCGCGGGGCGGGGGCGGTCACCGGCGGATGATGCCACCGGGCCGCGCAGGCCCGCGAGGGCGGCCCGCCGCGCCGGCGCTTCGGGTCGCCGCGACGCCCGCCGCGCATGCCATCATCGCTGCACCATGATCGAGATCCGACCCGCCGCCGTGCCCGACGACCTGCCCGTCGTCCGCGCGCTGTTCCGCGAATACATCGACGGGCTCGGCGTCGACCTGTCCTTCCAGGACGTCGAGGCCGAACTGGCCGGGCTGCCGGGCCGCTATGCGCCGCCCTCGGGCCGGTTGCTGCTCGTCTGGCTCGGCGACGAGGCGCTCGGCTGCGTGGCGCTGCGGGCGCTCGAGGCGGGCGACTGCGAGATGAAGCGGCTCTATGTCCGGCCGCAGGCCCGCGGCACCCGGCTCGGCCGCACGCTCGCCGAGCGCATCTGCCGCGAGGCCCGCGAGGCCGGTCACCTGAGGATCTGTCTCGACACGCTGCCGACCATGGCGACGGCGCAGTCGCTCTACGGGGCGCTCGGGTTCGAGCCGATCGCGCCCTACGTCCACAACCCGATCGCCGGGACCCGCTTCCTCGCGCTGGACCTGCGTCGCCTCGCCTGATCGGCCCGGCCCCGCAGCTTCAGCGCGTCGGCTCACATCCTGAACACGCCGAACTTCGTCTCCGGGATCGGCTGGTTCAGGCTCGCCGACATGCCGAGCGCGAGCACGCGGCGCGTGTCGGCCGGGTCGATCACGCCGTCGTCCCAGAGGCGGGCGCTCGCGTAGTACGGATGGCCCTCGCGCTCGTACTGCGAGAGCAGCGGCGCCTTGAACGCGGCCTCGTCCTCGGCACTCCACGCGCCGCCGCGCGCCTCGATGCCGTCGCGCCGCACGGTGGCCAGCACCGAGGCCGCCTGCTCGCCGCCCATCACGCTGATGCGCGCGTTCGGCCACATCCACAGGAAGCGCGGCGAGTACGCGCGCCCGCACATGCCGTAGTTCCCGGCGCCGAAGCTGCCGCCGATGATCACGGTGAACTTGGGCACCTGGGCGCAGGCGACCGCGGTGACGAGCTTGGCGCCGTTGCGCGCGATGCCCTCGTTCTCGTACTTGCGGCCCACCATGAAGCCCGAGATGTTCTGCAGGAAGAGCAGCGGGATCTTGCGCTGGCAGCACAGCTCGATGAAGTGCGCACACTTGAGCGCGGACTCCGAGACCAGGATGCCGTTGTTTGCGACGATGCCCACCGGCATGACGTGGATGTGCGCGAAGCCGGTGACCAGCGTCGTGGCATAGCGCGCCTTCCACTCGTCGAGCTCGGAGCCGTCGACGATGCGGGCGATGACCTCGCGCACGTCGTAGGGCTTGCGGGTGTCGGTGGGCAGCACGCCCCAGAGCTCGGACGGGTCGTACAGCGGCTCGCGCGGCTCGGCGCGCACGAGCTGGTCGGGCTTCTTCCAGTTCAGGTTGCCGACGATCTTGCGCGCCAGCGCCAGCGCGTGCGTGTCGTCCTGGGCGAGCCAGTCCGAGACGCCCGACAGCCGCGTGTGCACGTCGCCGCCGCCCAGGTCCTCGGGGGTGACCACCTCGCCGGTGGCCGCCTTCACCAGCGGCGGGCCGCCGAGGAAGATCGTGCCCTGGTTCTTCACGATGACCGACTCGTCGCTCATCGCCGGCACGTAGGCACCGCCCGCAGTGCACGAGCCCATCACCACCGCGATCTGCGGAATGCCGGCCGCACTCATGTTGGCCTGGTTGAAGAAGATACGACCGA
>CAIUGQ010000098.1 GCA_903898725.1 uncultured Burkholderiales bacterium
CCATGCGGCGATCGACCTGTCGGACGGCCTCGCGGGCGACCTGGGCCACGTGCTCGAGCGTTCATCGGCCGCGGCGGGCGTCGCGCTCGGTGCGCGCATCGAGTCCGCTCGCCTGCCGCTCGATGCCGCGCTCGATGGCCTGTCCGATGCGCGACGGCTCGAACTCGCGCTGGCCGGCGGCGACGACTACGAACTGCTGTTCACCGCGCCGTCCGGCGCGCGCGACGCCGTCCTCGCGGCCGGCGCACGCATCGGGCTTACACTCTCGCGGATCGGCCGGATCGAGGCCGCACCAGGCGTGCGGCTCGACGGCCCGGACGGACGTCCCATGCCCTTCCATGCCCGAGCCTTCGACCACTTCCGCTGAGCCGCCGGGCGGCCCCGAACGCCTGCGTGCCGAGCCGGTGCCCGAGCGGGTCTGGAGCCGGCCGAGCTTCGCCTTCATGAAGCCGCGCCTGTCGCGCTGGATCGCGCTCGGCTTCGGCAGCGGCCTGTCGCCGGTGGCGCCGGGCACCGTCGGCACGCTCTGGGCGTGGGCCGCGTTCGCAGCACTCGATCCGTTCCTCTGGGACGCCGCCTGGTGGGCGGTCATCGCGGTGTCCTTCGTCATCGGCTGCTGGGCCTGCGAGCGAACGGGGCGCGACCTCGGCGTGTCCGACCATGGCGGCATGGTCTGGGACGAGGTGGTCGCCTTCTGGGCCGTGCTGCTGATCGTGCCCCCGGGCTTCACGTCGCAGCTGGCCGCCTTCTTCGTCTTCCGCATCTTCGACGTCCTCAAGCCGCCGCCGATCCGTCAGGCCGATCGCCACGTGAAGGGCGGCTTCGGCGTGATGCTCGACGACGCGATCGCCGCCTTCTACACGGTGCTGGTCTTCGCGCTGTGGCGGGCGATGTCCTGATGAGCGCATCCACCATGACCCATGACGACACCGTCGGACCCGGTCCCGACGAGGACAGCGTGCTCGCGGCCGGCACCGCGCTCGGCCTGCGTCTGCAGGCACTGGGGCTGCGGGTGGCCACTGCCGAGTCCTGCACGGGCGGCCTCGCTGCCCGCGCGCTGACCGAGACGGCGGGGTCGTCGGCCTGGTTCGAGCGCGGCTTCGTGACCTACTCGAACGAGGCCAAGGCCGAGGCGCTCGGCGTGGACGAAGCGACGCTGCGGGCGCACGGTGCGGTGAGCGAGCCCGTCGCGCGCGAGATGGCGCTGGGGGCGCTGGCCCGATCGCATGCCGGGCTCGCGCTCTCCGTCACCGGCATCGCCGGACCCGGCGGCGCGGTGCCCGGCAAGCCGGTGGGCACCGTGTGCTTCGGCTGGGCGCTGCATGCGCCGGGCCTGTCCGACGACGCGCCGCTGGTGCGCACCGTCACGCTTCGGCTGCCCGGGGACCGTGCCGCCGTCCGACGCGGTGCGGCGCTGCACGCGCTCTCCTGGGCGCTCGACTTCGTCGACGCCGAACTCGCCGACCGTCCGCCCGCGGCCTGAGCGGGTCGGCGAAACGGCCGTCACCGCGGCCGCTCGGTCTAGGTCGAACGACTGATTGTTTGTACAGTAGTTCCATGCGATACTTCCTCGCATCCACAACCCGTCGGTCTCGTGCTTCCCCGGCCCGCCGACACCCGCCACAGGACTCCGTCAATGGACGACAAATCGAAGGCCGAGAAGGCCAAGGCGCTGGCCGCCGCCCTGGCGCAGATCGAGAAGCAGTTCGGCAAGGGCTCGGTGATGAGGCTGTCCGACGCCGAAGTGGCCGAGGACATCCAGGTCGTGTCCACCGGCTCGCTCGGCCTGGACATCGCGCTGGGCGTCGGCGGTCTGCCGCGCGGCCGCGTGGTCGAGATCTACGGCCCCGAGTCGTCGGGCAAGACCACCCTCACGCTCCAGGTCATCGCCGAGATGCAGAAGGTGGGCGGCACCTGCGCCTTCATCGATGCCGAGCACGCGCTCGACGTCCAGTACGCCCAGAAGCTCGGCGTTCACCTCGACGAACTCCTGATCTCCCAGCCGGATACCGGCGAGCAGGCGCTCGAGATCGCCGATGCGCTGGTGCGCTCGGGGTCGGTGGACATGATCGTCATCGACTCGGTCGCAGCCCTCACGCCGAAGGCCGAGATCGAAGGCGAGATGGGTGATTCGCTCCCGGGTCTTCAGGCGCGCCTGATGTCCCAGGCGCTGCGCAAGCTGACCGCGACCATCAAGCGCACGAACTGCCTAGTCATCTTCATCAACCAGATCCGGATGAAGATCGGCGTGATGTTCGGCAACCCGGAGACCACCACCGGCGGCAATGCGCTCAAGTTCTATGCGTCGGTGCGTCTCGACATCCGCCGGACCGGCTCGATCAAGAAGGGCGAGGAGGTCGTCGGCAACGAGACCAAGGTCAAGGTCGTCAAGAACAAGGTGGCCCCGCCGTTCCGGGCCGCAGAGTTCGACATCTTCTATGGCGAAGGCATCTCGCGCGAAGGCGAGATCATCGACCTCGGCGCCACCGCCGGCGTCGTCGAGAAGAGCGGTGCCTGGTACAGCTACAACGGCGAGCGCATCGGGCAGGGCAAGGACAATGTCCGCGAGTACCTGCGCGAGCATCCCGACACCGCGCTCGAGATCGAGAACAAGGTTCGCGAGCATTTCGGCGTCAAGCCGCGTGGCCTGAAGCTGATCGAAGGCGGCAAGGGCGCCGCAGCGGCGGCCTGAGCGCCTTCGCGTCCATCGCGACCCGCATCGGACGTCGGCCATGGGCTGGGGTACGGGTGGCCGCCGTTCGCCACGGGATGGCTCGGCTTCGCCCGGGCGCGTGGACGCAGTGTCCGGCCGGCAGGCCGATGGTGCGGCCGGCGAGGCCGGAGCGGATGCCCGGCGGCGGCCCCAGCGCCCCGGGCTGTCGCTCAAGGGCCGTGCGCTGAAGCTGCTCTCGCAGCGTGAGCACAGCCGGCTCGAACTCACCCGCAAGCTCGCTCCTCACGCCGCGGCGACCGACTCGACCGACTCGACAGAGCGGCTCGAGTCCTTGCTCGACGAACTCGAGCGGGCAGGGTTCCTGTCCTCGAAGCGGTTTGCCGAGAGCCTGGCCCATCGGCGCGCCCCGCGGTTCGGTCTGCGTCGGATCGAGCACGAGCTCGGCGCCCACCGGCTCGATGCCGCAGTGGCCGGGCCGGTGCTGCAGGGCTTGCGGGACACCGAGCGGGACCGCGCGTTGCAGGCCTGGCGCAAGCGGTTCGGCGAGCCAGCCACCGATGCGGCCGAACGGGCGAAGCACCATCGCTTCCTCGCGCAGCGCGGGTTTACCGGCGAGGCCATCCACTGGGTGCTGCGACAGGGCGCCGATCGCATCGTCGAGCTGCCGGAGGGCGACCTCTCCGAGGGCTTCGACGACCCGATGTGAAAGGTCGTGCCGGCGCACCCTGCGGTCGCCTGCCCCCGCATCGCGGTCCTGACCCCGAAGCCTGTGTGGTAAATTCCGGGGCTTTGTTCCGTTCGCAGCCTGCCCCTCGCCCATGGCCTTGTCGCCGCCCTCAGTCGCGCGCAAGCCGCTTCATCGCCGCGCCGTCCAGGTCGAGGCGTACCAGCGGGAGGATGGGCTGTTCGAGCTCGAAGCACGCCTCACCGATACCAAGCCCCACCCGGTCGAGCTCCTCGGCGGGATCCTTCCCGCGGGCGACCCGGTGCACGACATGATGCTTCGCGTGACCCTCGATGCCGCCTTCACGGTCGTGGCCGCCGAATCCGCGTCGCCGGGCGTGCCGATCCCCGGCACCTGCGACGCGATCGCCGACCGCTACCAGCGGCTGGTCGGGCTGAACCTGCTCAAGGGGTTCAGGCGCGCGGTGCACGAGCGCCTCGGCCGCACGCAGGCCTGCACGCATCTGACCGAACTCACCGCGGTCCTCCCGACCGCGGCGCTTCAGGCCTTCGCGCACCTGGTGCGCAAGGCGAATCCGATCGATTCCTCCGAACCGCCGTTCTTCATCGGCCACTGCCATGCGTACGACCGCAGCGGCGACGTGGTCCGGCGGCATTATCCCCAGTGGTTCGTCCAAGCCGATTGAACGGGAAAGACCGCGATGAAAATCCATGAATACCAGGGCAAGGAACTGCTGAAGCGCTACGGCGTGCGCGTCCCGCGCGGCATCCCGTGCTTCAGCGTCGATGACGCGCTCAAGGCTGCCGAGGCGCTCGGCGGGCCGGTCTGGGTCGTCAAGGCCCAGATCCACGCCGGCGGCCGCGGCAAGGGCGGCGGCGTCAAGGTCGCCAAGTCCATGGCCGACGTGAAGCAGTACGCCTCGCAGATCCTCGGCATGCAGCTCGTCACCCACCAGACCAGCCCCGCCGGGCAGAAGGTGCGTCGCCTCCTCGTCGAGGAAGGCGCCGACATCAAGGCCGAGCTCTATGTGGGTCTGGTCGTCGACCGGGTCACGCAGAAGGTCACCGTGATGGCCTCGAGCGAAGGCGGCATGGACATCGAGGAGGTCGCCGACAAGACCCCCGAGCTGATCCATAAGGTCTCGGTCGAGCCCTCCACCGGCCTGTCCGACGCGCAGGCCGACGACCTGGCCGCGAAGATCGGCGTGCCGGCGGCGAGCATCCCGCAGGCCCGAGTCATCTTCCAGGCGCTGTGCAAGGCGTTCTGGGAGACCGACGCCAGCCTCGCGGAGATCAACCCGCTGATCCTGACGGGCAAGGGCGAGGTCATCGCGCTCGACGCGAAGCTCAACTTCGACTCGAACGCGCTCTACCGGCACCCCGAGCTGGTCGCGCTGCGCGACCTCGACGAGGAGGATCCGGCCGAGATCGAGGCCTCGAAGTTCGATCTGGCCTACATCCAGCTCGACGGCAACATCGGCTGCCTGGTCAACGGCGCGGGCCTGGCGATGGCCACGATGGACACCATCAAGCTCTTCGGCGGCGAGCCGGCGAACTTCCTGGACGTCGGCGGCGGCGCCACC
>CAIUGQ010000099.1 GCA_903898725.1 uncultured Burkholderiales bacterium
CCCGTCCGTGCGCAGCCGGCGCTCGCCGCGCGCGCCGCGGACGGTGCGCGGGGCGTCGCGCAGTCGATCGAGCGAGACGCCGCCGACGGACAGGGCAGTGCGGCAGGCGCGTCCTACGCCGGCGTGGCGCGCACCGCGCTGTGCATCGAGCCGCGCGACGGCCGTCTCTACGTGTTCATGCCGCCGGCAGCCAACCTCGACGAGTACCTGCAGCTCGTCGCCGCGGTCGAGTCGACGGCGAAGGAGACCGGCCTGCGTGTGGTCTTCGAGGGCTACGAGCCGCCGCGCGATCCGCGACTCGCCGTGCTGCGCATCACCCCGGACCCGGGCGTGATCGAGGTCAACGTCGCACCGGCCTCGAGCTGGGACGAGCTCGCCACGCGGACCACCGCGCTGTACGAGGCCGCCCACCAGACCCGGCTCTCGACCGAGAAGTTCATGCTCGACGGGCGGCACGTGGGCACGGGCGGCGGCAACCATGTGGTGCTCGGTGGCGATACCCCGGCCGACTCGCCGTTCCTGCGGCGCCCGGACCTGCTGGCCAGCCTCATCGCGTGGTGGCTCGCGCATCCGTCGCTGTCGTACCTGTTCTCGGGCCTGTTCATCGGTCCGACCAGCCAGGCCCCGCGGATCGACGAGGCCCGCCACGATTCCGTGCGCGAGCTCGAGATCGCCTTCTCCGAGATCGCCCGTCTGCAGGCGCTGGGCGAGCAGGCCTGTCCGCCCTGGCTGCTCGACCGGGTGCTGCGCAACCTGCTGGTCGACGTGACCGGCAACACGCATCGCGCCGAGTTCTGCATCGACAAGCTCTATTCGCCCGACTCGGCGAGCGGGCGCCTCGGGCTGCTCGAGCTGCGCGGCTTCGAGATGCCGCCGCACGCGCGGATGAGCCTCGTGCAGATGCTGCTGCTGCGGGCGCTGGTGGCGCGCTTCTGGCGCTCGCCGCTGCGGCCGGCGCGCCTGCCGCGCTGGGGCACCGCGCTGCACGACCGCTTCATGCTGCCCTCCCATGTCCGGGAGGACCTGCGCGAGGTCATCGACGACCTGCGTGACCACGGCTATCCGTTTGAGCTCGACTGGTTCGCACCGCACTGGGAGTTCCGGTTTCCGAAGCTCGGCGACTTCGAGGCCGGCGGCGTGCGCGTCGAGCTGCGCATGGCGCTGGAGCCCTGGCCGGTGATGGGCGAGGAGGGCGCGGCGGGCGGTACGGTGCGCTTCGTCGACGCCTCGCTCGAGCGCATCGAACTCTCCGCCCACGGGCTGATCGAGGGGCGGCACGTGCTCACCGTCAACGGCCGCGCGGTGCCGCTGCAGCGGGTCGGCGCCGAGGGCGCGCAGGTCGGCGGCGTGCGCTATCGGGCCTGGAAGCCGACCTCCTGTCTGCATCCGACGATCGACGTGCATGCCCCGCTGACCGTGGATCTGGTCGACACCTGGAACCGCCGTTCGATGGGGGGTTGCCAGTATCATGTCGCGCACCCCGGGGGGCGCAACCACGAGACCTTCCCGGTCAATGCCTACGAGGCGGAGGCGCGGCGGCTCGCGCGCTTCTTCAGGATGGGACACACCCCCGGCGAGATGAACCCGAGCGCGGCACGGATCGACCCCGAGACCCCCTGCACGCTGGACCTGCGGCGTGCGTGACCTGCTCGCCGCGTATCCGCGCGCCGAGCCCCGCTTCGACGAGATGCTCGGGGAGGGCGGCCAGCCGCGCGCCCATTGGGCGCCGCTGGTCGACATGCTCACGCGTGCCGAGCCGGCGCGCATGCGCGACCGGATCGCGACCATCGAGCGGGAGATCCGCGACAGCGGCCTGACGTACAACATGTACGCCGACCCCAAGGGCGCCGAGCGCCCGTGGGCGCTCGATGCACTGCCGATGATCATCCCGGCCGAGGAATGGCCGGCGATCGAGGCCGCGGTCGCGCAGCGGGCACGGCTGCTCGACGCGGTGCTGGGCGACCTGTACGGGCCGCAGCAGCTGCTCGCCGACGGGCTGCTGCCGCCGCGTCTCGTGCTCGGGCACAGCGCGTTCCGCCGTGCAGCCTGCGGTGCGATGCCGGGCGCGCGGCCCTCGCTCGTCGTCTACGCGGCCGATCTCGCGCGCTCGCCCGACGGCCGAGGGTGGGTGGTCGCCGCTCGCACCCAGGCGCCTTCGGGCGCGGGCTAAGCGATCGCGAACCGGCTGATCGTCTCGCGGATCTTCCCGCGCCTCTTCCGCGACCTGCATGCGCAGCGCCTCGCCGGCTTCTTCGCCGCGCTGCGCGATGCGCTGCGCGACTTCGCGCCGTCCGGCGACGGTCCGCAGCTCACCGTGCTGCTGACGCCCGGCCCGTACAACGAGACCTACTCGGAACACTCGCTGCTCGCGCGCTACCTCGGCCTCACGCTGGTCGAGGGCAGCGACCTCGCGGTGCGCGGCGGCAAGGTCTGGCTCAAGACCGTCGAGGGCCTGCGCCGCGTCCACGCGATCCTGCGTCGCCAGGACGACGACTTCTGCGATCCGCTCGAGCTGAGGTCGGACTCCGCGCTCGGTGTGCCGGGCCTGACCGACTGCGCGCGCCGCGGCTCGGTGCTGGTGGCCAACGCGATCGGCTCGGGCGTGCTCGAGTCCGGCGCGCTGATGGGCTTCCTGCCCCGGCTCTCGGAGCAGCTGCTCGGCGAGCCGCTGAAGATGCCCTCGATCGCGACCTGGTGGCTGGGCGAGCCCGCGGCCCTTGCCGATGCGCTGCCGCGGATGTCGCAGCTGGTGTTCAAGCCCGCCGACCCGGTGCTGCGCGAGGAGCCGGTCTTCGGCCAGGACCTCGATGCGGCCGGCGCGCGCTCGCTCGCGGCCCGGATCCGCCGCCATCCCGAGGCCTGGATCGCCCAGGAGCTGGTGCGGCTCTCGCAGGCACCGGTCTACGACCGCACGCGGCCCGGGCACCTGGGTGCGCGCGCCGTCGGCCTGCGGGTCTTCGCGGTCGCCTCGCGCGGCGGCTGGACCGTGATGCCAGGCGGGCTCGCGCGGGTGGCCGGCTCGCACGACGCGCGGGTGATCTCGATGCAGCGGGGAGGCGCCTCCAAGGACACCTGGGTGCTGGCCAGCGCGCCGCCCGAGGGCGCGCTGACGCTGCTGCGCTCCACGGTCCGCGCCGACGAGCTGGTGCGCGGCGGCTCGGCGACGCTGTCGTCGCGCGCCGCCGAGAACCTGTTCTGGCTCGGACGCTATTCCGAGCGTGCCGAGGATTGCGCGCGGCTGCTGCGTGTCGCGCTGCCGCGCTTCTCGGTCGACGACGACGTCGATCGCCCCGCGCAGGCGCCGCTGCTGGCGCTCGGCCGTGCGCTGGGCGTGATCACCGAAGAGGATCAGGCCGAGACCGCACTGCTCGATGCGCTCTACGAGGCCGAACGCATGGGCGGGCTGCGCACGACGCTGCATCAGGTGCAGCGCGTCGCCTTCGGCCTGCGCGACCGGCTCTCGGTCGACCACTGGCGCACGGTCAACCGGCTGCTGCAGGACCCCGCGTTCGACGCGTTCCGCGAGCTGCCCCAGGCGATGGGCCTGCTCGACCGCATCGTCAACGGACTGGTCACCCAGTCGGGGTTCGCCCTGGACGGCATGACGCGCGACACCGGCTGGCGCTTCATGTCGATCGGCCGGCGCATCGAGCGGCTGCGTGCCGTCTGCGCCGCCGCCGCGTGCGCCGCGCGCGAAGGCCGCTCGGCCGGCCTCGACTGGCTGCTCGAGTTCTGCGATTCGTCGATCACCTATCGCTCGCGCTACGTCGGCCAGCCCGAGTGGCTGCCCGCGCTCGATCTGGTGATCCGCGACGAGACCAATCCGCGATCGGTCGCGTTCCAGCTGCGCGGGCTGGCCGACGTGCTCGCCCGCGTCGACCATGCGCTCGACGGTGCCGGTGCCGACCTCTCGCCGGCGGTGCTCGCCGACCTCGGGCCGCTCGAGGACGCGACCGCGCTGGTCCCCGACGCCGTCCTGGCCGAGCGGCTCGACGCGATCGCCGACGGCGCGGCCGCGCTCTCCGATCGCCTGTCGCTGCGCTTCTTCGCGCATGCCGACGAGCGCGGCCGCGCGACACGGGTGCCCTGAGACCATGGGGTCGCCGCGTACCGTGCATGTCGTGCACGAGACCGAGTACCGCTACGAGGCGCCGGTGTCGCAGTCGTGGCAGCTCGCTCACCTCTCGCCGCGCGTCTGCGCGCGCCAGCGCGTCATCGAGCACCGCCTCGAGGTGTCGCCCGCGCCCGACTGGATCGATTCGCGCACCGATGCATTCGGCAACGCCGTCGCCGCGTTCGCGATTCATGCGGCGCACGAGCGGCTCGACGTGATCGCGGAATCCCGCATCGAGATCGCGCCCCCGCTGTCCGACTCCGAGGCGGCGCTGCGGCCCTTCGACCCGAGCGCAGCGCGTCGCGCCACCGGACGCGAGGCGCTCGAGCTCGCGTCCTTCTTCGGGCCGAGTCCGCTGGTGCCGCGCTCGCGCCGGGCGTTCCACTACGCGTCGCGCAGCTTCCGGCCCGGCGTGCCCTTCATCGCCGCGCTCGACGGGCTCGCGCACCGCATCCACCGCGACTTCGAGTTCGATGCCGAGGCCACCACCGTCACCACGCCGCTCGAGCAGGTGTTCGCCGAGCGGCGCGGCGTGTGCCAGGACTTCGCCCAGCTGATGATCGCCTGCCTGCGCAGCGTGGGCGTGCCGGCCCGCTACGTGTCCGGCTACATCCTCACGCAGCCGCCGCCGGGCAAGCCGCGGCTGGTCGGCGCCGATGCCTCGCATGCGTGGGTGTCGGCGTGGTGCCCGGGCCAGGGCTGGATCGACGTCGATCCGACCAACGACCGTCGCGTCGACCAGGACTTCGTGACGCTCGGCTGGGGCCGCGACTTTTCCGACGTCACGCCCCTGCGCGGCGTGATCCTCGGCGGTGGGGCGCAGGAGCTCGAGGCACGGGTGACGGTGACGCCCGAGTGAGCCCCTCGAGCCGTCGCGCAGCCCGGAGCGCCGTCAGTCGCGCAGCCTGAAGCGCTGCAGCTTGCCGGTTTCGGTGCGCGGCAGGGTCTCCCGGAACTCGATCGCACGCGGGTACTTGTAGGGCGCGATCGCCGCCTTCACGTGTTCCTGCAGCGTCCGGACCATCGCCTCATCGCCGCTGTGACCGGGCTTCAGGACCACATAGGCCTTCACGATCGTCCCGCGGTCCGCGTCGGGCACGCCGATCACACCCGCCTCGGCGACCGCGTCGTGCAGCAGCAGCGCGGCCTCGACCTCGGGTCCGGCGATGTTGTAGCCCGCCGAGACGATCATGTCGTCGGAGCGCGCGTGGTAGCGGAAGTAGCCGTCGGCATCCATCGAGAAGGTGTCGCCGGTCAGGTTCCAGCCGTCGCGCACGTACTGACGTTGGCGGTCGTCGGCGAGGTAGCGGCAGCCCGTCGGGCCGCGCACCGCGAGCCGGCCGGGCTCGCCCGGCGGCAGCGTTCGCATCGCATCGTCGACGATCCGCGCCTCGTAGCCGGGCACCACGCGCCCGATCGTGCCGCGGCGGACGTCCTGCGGGGCCGACGAGATGAAGATGTGGATCAGTTCGGTCGAGCCGATCCCGTCGATCATCTCGAGCCCGCTCGCCGTCTTCCAGAGCTGCCGGGTGGCATCGGGCAGCGCCTCGCCCGCCGACACGCTCGCGCGCAGCGAGCTCAGGTCGAACTCGCGCACGCGCGGGGCCATCTGCCGGTAGAAGGTCGGCGCGGTGAAGACCACGGTCGCACGGTGACGAGCGATCGCGGCGAGCAGCGATTCGGGCGAGGCGCGCTCGAGCAGCAGCGTCGAGGCGCCCGCGCGCATCGGAAAGCACAGCATGCCGCCCAGCCCGAAGGTGAAGGCCAGCGGTGGCGTGCCGCAGAACACGTCGTCCGCGACCACGCCCAGCACCGAGCGCGGGAACAGGTCGCACATCGCGAGGACGTCGCGATGGAAGTGCATCGTGCCTTTGGGCTGGCCGGTGGTGCCCGAGGTGAAGGCGATCAGCGCCACGTCGTCCTGGGCGGTGTCGCAGCCGACGAAGTGCGCCGGCTTGGCGGCCGCGCGTGCCTCGAGCGAGCCGGCCCGCGCGCCGCCCACCGTGCCGTCGCCGTCGTCGAAGCACAGCACCTGCTCGAGCATCGGGCAGCGCGCCTGAGCAGCGAGCAGCTCGCCCACGAGCCGCGCATCGCACAGCGCTGCCGTGACCCGGGCCCGCTCGATGACCGGCACCAGCTCGCCCGCCCGCAGCAGCGGCATCGTCGCCACCGCGACCAGCCCGCACTTGATCGTGGCCAGCCAGCAGGCGGCCATCATCGGCGAGTTCGGGCCGCGCAGCAGGACGCGCGCGCCCGGCACCAGCGCCAGGTCCTCGACCAGCACGCGGCAGATCCGATCGACCTGCGCCTGCAGCTGCCGGTAGGTGCAGTGCGCATCGTCCGTGCGCAGCACGACCCGCTCGCCGTGCCCCGCCGCCACCGTCGCGTCGAGCAGTTCGACCGCGCAGTTCAGACGCTCGGGATAGCGCAGCTCCGCGCGCTCGAGCAGGAAGTCCGGCCACTGGTCGGGGGGCGGCAGATGGTCGCGGGCGAAGGTGTCGACGTGTGCGCTGCGGAACATCGCGAGGCCTCCGAGGCAGTGGGCGGGCAGGGCAGGGGTGAGCGGGGCTGGGGCGAGCAGGTCAGGCGCGATCAGGTCAGAGGCGATCAGGTCAGAGGCGAGCAGGTCAGGGGCGAGCAGGTCAGGGCAGGAGGCGGCGCGCGGCGATCCCGGACGACGCGCCCAGCCCCGTCCGTACCGTCAGGCTCCTGCCTTGAGCAGGTCGCGGCCGATGATGAGCTTCTGGACCTCGGTCGCGCCTTCGTAGATGCGCAGCGCGCGGATCTCGCGGTACAGGCCCTCGACCGCCGAGCCCTTCTTCACGCCCAGCCCGCCGAAGAGCTGCACCGCGCGGTCGATGACCTGCTGGGCCGATTCCGTCGCGACCATCTTGGCCATCGCGGCCTCCCGGGTCTGGCGCTCGCCGGTGCCCCGTGCGACTGCGGTATCGCGCAGCCACGCGGCGCGATAGGTGAGGAGCATCGAGGCGTCGATCGCGGTCGCCATGTCGGCGAGCGCTGCCTGCGTGAGCTGGAAGTCGCCCAGCGTGCCGCCGAACATCTTCCGGGAGCGGGCGTGGGCCAGGCCCTCGTCGAGCGCCCGCCGCGCGAAGCCGAGCGCCGCGGCGGCCACCGAAGACCGGAAGATGTCGAGGTTGGCCATCGCGAGCTTGAAGCCGCCGCCGGCCTCGCCGAGCAGCGCCGTCTCGGGGACGCGGCAGCCCTCGAACACCAGGGTGGCGAGCGGATGCGGCGCGACCACGTCGATGCGTTCGGCGATCCGCAGGCCGGGCGTGTCGGCCTCGACGACGAAGGCGCTGATCCCGCGCGCACCGGGCTCGTCCGCCGTGCGCACGAAGGTCACGTAGAAGTCGGCGATGCCGCCGTTCGAGATCCAGGTCTTGCAGCCGTCGATCACCCAGTGCGCACTGCCGTCGGCGTCGAGCTCGCGGCGGGCGCGGCTGGCCATCGCGGCGACGTCGGAGCCGGCATCCGGCTCGGAGAGCGCGAATGCGGCGATCGCCTCGCCGCGGGCGACGCGGGGCAGCCATCGGGCGCGCAGCGCGTCGGAGCCGGCAAGCACCATCGGGCCGCTGCCCAGACCCTGCATCGCGAACGCGAAGTCGGCGAGGCCGTCATGGCGGGCGAGGGTCTCGCGGACGATGCACAGCGTGCGCGATTCGAGCACCGGCAGCGCCCCGCCGTGCGGCGCCGGCACCGCGTAGCGCAGCCAGCCCGCGTCGCCGAGTGCGCGGACCCAGGCCCGGCAGGCCGCGTCGGTGTCCGAATGGTCGATGCCGGGCGCGGTCTTCGCGGCCCAGGCGTCGAGCTCGGCCGCGAAGGCGGCATGCCGGGGCTCGAAGAACGGCAGGTCCAGGTAACGCATGTCGCTCATCGCCGGTCCTCTCCGCTCAGTCGCCCTGGAACGTCGGGGTCTGCTTCGCGACGAAGGCCCGGAACGCGCGTTCGAAATCGTTCGTCTGCATGCAGATCGCCTGAGCCTGCGCCTCGGCCTCGATCGCCTGCTCGACGGTCATCGACCATTCCTGGTGGAGCATCGTCTTGGTGACGCCATGGGCGAAGGTCGGGCCGCAGGCCAGGCTGGCTGCGAGCGCCGCGGCCTCGGCCTGGAGCGCATCGCTGGCGACCAGCCGGTTGTAGAAGCCCCATGCCTGCCCTTCGTCCGCGGTCATCGCGCGGCCGGTGTAGAGCAGCTCGGAGGCTCGGCCCTGGCCGATCAGCCGCGGCAGGATCGAGCACGCCCCCATGTCGCAGCCGGCCAGTCCCACCCGGGTGAACAGGAAGGCGGTCTTCGTCTTCGGCGTGCCGAGCCGCAGGTCGCTCGCCATCGCGAGGATCGCGCCTGCGCCGGCGCAGACCCCGTCGACCGCGGCGATCACCGGCTGCGGGCAGCGGCGCATGGCCAGCACCAGATCGCCGGTCATCCGCGTGAACTCCAGCAGTTCCGGCATGTCCATCGCGACCAGCGGCCCGATGATCTCGTGCACGTCGCCGCCCGAGCAGAAGTTGCCGCCCGCGCCGGTCAGCACCACGGCCTTCACGTCCTGCGCGTACTGCAGCCCGCGGAACAGGTCGCGCAGCTCGCAGTACGAGTCGAAGGTGAGCGGATTCTTGCGCTCCGGCCGGTTGAGCGTGACCGTCGCGACCTTGTCGGCGACCGAGAACGCGAAGTGCTGCGGGACGTAGTCGGCGAACTGCCGCCGGATGCTGCTGTTCAGGCTCATGGGCGCACCTTGCCGCGCGGGCGGGAGAGGGGGGTGACGGTGCCGCGGCTGGGGCGGCGG
>CAIUGQ010000100.1 GCA_903898725.1 uncultured Burkholderiales bacterium
CTGGCGAACGACGGCTCGGTGCAGACCGCCACCGACTCGTGGGCGGCGCGCCTGAAGGCGAACAAGACCCGCCAGGCCGCCTTCGAGGTCCGGATGACCGACGTCGAGAAGCGGCTGCTGCGCCAGTACTCCTCGCTCGACGCCCAGCTCGCCGCAGCGCAGCAGTCGAGCTCGGCCCTCACCAGCGCCCTCGCGGCACTGCCGAAAACCTAGCCTTTTCGAAGCATGGGCGGCTCAAGCCGACCAGTGGATCGCCGATAACCCTTACATCGGCACACTCCTCGGTCAACCGCCATGTTCGCTACCGCTGCCCACGTCTCGAAAGCCTACAGCCGCCTCGCGGTCGAGAGCGCCGCCCTCGGCGCCGACGCCCACCAGCTGGTCGGCATGCTCTTCACCGGTGCGATCACGGCGATCGGCCAGGCCCGCGCGGCCCTCGCCCGCGGCGACATCGGCGCCAAGGCGATCGCTTCCTCCAAGGCGATCCGGCTCGTCGACGAAGGCCTGAAGGTCGCCGTCGACCGCAGCGTCGGCTCGCTCGGCGAGCAGCTCTACCAGCTCTACGACTACTGCGCGCGCCGGCTGCTCCACGCCCACGTCAAGCACGACGACCGCGCCTACGCCGAGGTCGCGTCGCTGCTGTCCGAACTCGAGTCGGCCTGGGTGGCCATCTCCCCGAACGGCGGCGCCCCGCTGCGCCGGGTGTCATGACCGCGACTCGGGCCGAATCGGAGATCGATCGACTGATCGGCTTCTACCTCTCGATCGAACGGGCCAGCCGCGACATGCTCGCCGCCGCGCAGGACAGCGACTGGGAGCGCGTCGGCGCGATCCAGGAGCACTGCGGCGTGCTGATCGACCAGGTCCGCAGGCTGCACGGGCGGGTGGCGCTGAACCGCAACGAACAGCGCGCCAAGCTCAAGATCGTGCGGCAGATCGTCCAGAACGAGGCGCAGATCCGGCGCCTGGCCTACCCCTGGACCGAGCGCTACGAGTACCTGATGCTCGGCAAGGATCTCGGGCCCGAGGCCGGCCTCGGGGCCGCCTGAGGCGCACGGAGCCGCCACGATGCCCCTCGGGACCGGCCCGGAGATCGACCCCGCCGTCTTCGATCGCTTCGGCATCGAGGACGGGGCCGAGCGCGTCAGGCTCCTGCGCGCGCTCGCCGACTCGGGCGAGATGGTGACCCTGCACACCGGCCCCGACGCCGATTGCCACGTGGTGTCGCGGGTGCTCGGCGTCGATGGCGGCCACGGCACCTTCGACCTCGAGTTCAACACCGACGACGCCCGGCGCGATGCGTTCCGGAGCGCCGAGACGGTCGTCGCGGTGGCGCTGCTGCATCGGGTCAAGCTGCAGTTCGAACTGGCTCGCTTCACGATCGCGGGCGACGGCGATCGGGGTCGGCTGCGGGCGCCGCTGCCCCGTCGACTGGCGCGCCTGCAGCGCCGCGACGCCTACCGGGTCGAGCCGACGCCCTCGGTCGCCCCGCGCCTGTGGCTGAACGGCCCCGACGGCGAGCAGGCGGTGCGCATCCTCGACGTCTCGGCCACGGGCATCGCGTTCGAATGGCCCCAGGGCCTGGCGGCCCCGGTGCCGGCGATGCGACTGTCGGGATGCAGACTCGAACTCCAGGCAACGGCGCCGATCCGTTGCGAACTCCAGGTCCGGGCGATCGAGTCGATGGCCGATCCGTTCGCGGACCCGGCCGATGGCGTGCTGCTGCGGGTGGGCTGCGCGTTCGACGGGCTCGAGTCCTCTGCCGCGCGCGCGGTGCAGATCTTCGTGAACCTCGCGCAGTCGCGCGGGCGCAAGGCCCGTCCGCGTCTGGCCTGAACGGCGCCGGGCGGTTCGCCCGGGCGCTCAGACCTGCATGTTCATCACGTCGGTATAGGCCGACACCAGCCGGTTGCGGACCGCGAGCGCCGCCTGGAAGCCGACCTGCGCCTTCTGCATGGCGATCATCGTCTCCTCGAGGCTGACGCCCTCGGCGCCGGTCTGGAACTTGCGCTGCAGCTCGTTCGCCGAGCTCTGCGTCTGCGACACCGACTTCAGCGCATCACCGAGCGCGGCCGAGAAGCTCGTGCCGCCGACGGCCGCGGCCGGACCCGCTGCGGCCGGCGCACCGGTCTTCAGCGCGTTCTGCAGCGTGCTCAGCATCCCAGGCGTCAATCGAACATCCACGATCGCCTCCCGCAGGGGTCGGACAAGTGAAGCGATGCTAGGCGTGCGCGCGGGAACTTAAGCAGCGAAAACGCGGGGGTGCGACCCGCTTATCGGGCTCAAGATCGGCGAGGGGACTCCGACAATGGCCGCCAAGCCCGTGATTGGAACCCCATGGACACCTCGCTCGACCGACCGTCGCTGCCCGCCGCACCGCAGACCGCGTTCGGCGCGCTCCCGGCGCGCAACAAGCTGATGCTCGGCCTCGGCGCCGCCGCCCTCGCTGCGGTGATCGCGACCGCGGCGATGTGGGCGCGCCAGCCCGACTACCGAGTCCTGTTCACCAACCTGTCTGACCGCGACGGCGGCTCGGTCGTCGGCGCGCTGTCGCAGATGAACGTGCCCTACAAGTTCTCGGACGTCGGCGGCGTGATCATGGTGCCGGCCGACAAGGTCCACGACGCCCGCCTGCGGCTCGCCTCGCAGGGTCTGCCCAAGGGCGGCACCGTGGGCTTCGAGCTGGTGGAGACGCAGAAGTTCGGCACCACCCAGTTCCAGGAGCGGCTCAACTACCAGCGCGGCCTCGAAGGCGAACTCGCGCGCTCGATCATGGCGCTGTCGCAGGTCGCCAGCGCCCGCGTGCACCTGGCGCTGCCGACCCAGAACGGCTTCTTCCGCGAGCAGCAGAAGCCCTCGGCCTCGGTGCTGCTGACCCTGCATCCGGGCCGCCTGCTCGAGCGCGGCCACGTCGCCGGCATCGTTCACCTGATCGCCTCGTCGATCCCGGAGATGACGCCGAAGCAGGTGAGCGTGGTCGACCAGAGCGGCGCGCTGCTGTCGAACCAGGATGGATCGCAGTCGGCCGGGCTCGACCCGAACCAGCTCCAGTACCTGCGCTCGATCGAGCAGAACTACATCGCCCGCATCGTCGAGATCGTCGAGCCGATCGTCGGCCGCGGCAACGTCAAGGCGCAGGTCACGGCCGACGTCGACTTCACGCTGTCGGAGTCGACGGCCGAGCAGTTCCGGCCGAACCAGGGCAACGAGCCGGCCGCGGTGCGCAGCCAGCAGGTCAACGAATCGGCCGGCGCCGGCGCGGCCACTGGTGCGCAGGGCGTGCCGGGGGCGCTGTCGAACCAGCCGCCGGTGCCGCCGACCGCACCGATCAACGGCCCCGGGCAGGCGCTGCCGCAGGGCCAGGGCGGCGCCGCGCAGCAAGCCGGGCGCGAGACCAAGCGCGAGGCCACGACGAACTTCGAGGTCGACAAGACCGTGCGCGTCACGCGCAACGCCAGCGGCAACCTCAAGCGGCTGACGGCGGCGGTCGTCGTCAACCACCGACGCAGCGTCGACGACGAGGGCAAGGTCACGTACGCGCCGCTCGACCCGAAGGAAGTCGAGCAGATCCAGTCTCTGGTGCGCGAGGCGATCGGCTTCACGAAGGACCGCGGCGACGCGCTCAACGTGGTCAACGCCGCGTTCAGCATCGAGGACATGCCCAAGGCCGACCCGATCCCGCTCTGGAAGGACCCGGACGTCGTCGGCCTCGCCCGCAGCATCGGCGCGCAGGTGGGCCTCGTGCTGCTCGGCCTGATGGCGATCCTGTTCGTGATCCGTCCGGCGCTCAAGAAGCCGCCGCCGCCGCCGCCGGGCCCCCGCGCCACGGCCGTCGTGGCCGACGACGTCGCGCTGCCGCCGCCGACAGCGGGCACGCCCTTCGGGCAGCTCTCCGGCGCGAGCGAGGAGGTCATCCGGATGGCTCGCGAGAACCCCGCCACCGTCGCCAACGTCGTGCGCTCCTGGGTCAGCACCTGACCCCGCGCCCGCCCCGAACACCGACCTGACACCCGATGGACGATCAAGGACTGGAGCGAAGCGCGATCCTGCTGATGACACTCGGCGAGGACGCGGCATCCGAGGTCTTCAAGCACCTCTCGCCGAAGGAGGTGCAGAAGATCGGCGAGATGATGACGCGGCTGCGCACCGTGCCGAAGGAGAAGGTCGGGCAGGTGCTCGACCAATTCAGCGCCGAGGCCGCGGCCAACGGCTCGCTGGTCGCCGACACCGACGAGTACGTCAAGGCGGTGCTGCGCAAGGCGCTCGGCGAGGAGAAGGCCGGCCTGCTGATCAACCGGATCCTGCAGGGCAGCGACACCAGCGGCATCGAGAGCCTGAAGTGGATGGACTCCGACTCGGTCGCCGAGCTGGTGCGCAACGAGCATCCGCAGATCATCGCGTCGATCCTCGTGCACCTCGAGCGCGATCACTCGGGCGAGATCCTGTCGAAACTGTCGCCGCGGGTCCGCGCCGACGTGATCCTGCGGGTGGCCACGCTAGACGGCATCCAGCCGAACGCGCTCAAGGAGCTCAACGAGGTCCTCTCGCGCGTGCTGGCTGGCGCCGACAAGCTCAAGAAGGCGGCGCTCGGCGGGCCGAAGGTGGCCGCCGAGATGCTCAACGGCCTGGGCACCTCGCTCGAGACCGAGGTGCTCGATTCGGTGCGCGAGTCCGACGAGGAGCTCGCGCAGTCGATCCAGGACCAGATGTTCACCTTCGACGACGTCATCAAGCTCGACGACCGGGCGATGCAGTCGGTGCTCAAGGAAGTGGCCAACGACGGACTGGTCATCGCGCTCAAGGGCGCGAGCCCGGAGATCCGCGACAAGTTCCTCAAGAACATGTCGCAGCGCGCGGCCGAAGCCCTGCGCGAGGACCTCGAGTCGCGCGGTCCGGTGCGTGTCGCGGACGTCGAGACGCAGCAGAAGGAGATCCTGAAGACGGTGCGGCGCCTGGCCGACTCGGGCGAGATCGCGATCGGCGGCGGAGGCGAAGATGCCTTCGTCTAGCCGGATCGTCTTCGCCGAGGACCTCGGCGACACGCGGCCGTGGTTCCCGGCCGTCATCGAGGGCGACCGCCGCGAGGGCATGGACCGCCGCGTGACGCCGGAGCGGCGCGCCGATGCCAAGCCCGCCGCCCCGACGTACGAGGACGGGCTGCGCGACGGCTACGCGCGCGGTCTCGAGGAGGCGCTGCTGCAGGGCCGTCAGGCCCGGCATGCCGAGATCGAGGCGATCGCGCAGCGCGGCGACGCACTCGTCGCCGCCCTCACCGCACAGCTCGCGGCCCTGCAGTCTTCGCTCGCCGGCGACCTCACGCAGCTCGGCGTCGAGATCGCCCGCAGCGCGTTCGGCGCGGCGCTGCGCGTGCGCGACGACGCGGTGGTGCCGGCGGTCAATGCCGCGCTCGCGGCGATCGTCGACGACCGCGCGCGCCCGATCCTGCGGGTGCATCCGGACGATGCGCTGCTGCTCGGCGAACAGCTCGGCCCGCTGCTCGAGGCGCGGGGCGCGCAGCTCGTGCCCGACGATTCGGTGCTGCCGGGCGGCTGCCGCGTCGAGACGCCGCGCCAGGCGGTGGACGCCACGGTCCAGACCCGCTGGCGCAAGGCGCTCGCGGCACTGGGTCAGGACGACGCGTGGGTCGAGGCATGAACCGCGCCCCGCTGCCGCTTCGCACCGCCGAGCCCGCCCCGCGGCTGGCGGACACCGCCGACTTCTCGCGCCTGCTCACCGACCTGCGTGGCTTCGCCGCCGAAGGCCCCACCCATGCGGTCAGCGGACGCCTGACGCGCGTCGCCGGCCTGGTCATGGAGGCGAGCGGCCTGCGCCTGCCGGTCGGCTCGGTCTGCGCGATCGCGCCCGAAGGCGGTCAGCCGGTCGACGCCGAGGTCGTCGGCTTCGAGGACGACCGGCTCTACCTGATGCCCCTGTCGGAGGTCGCCGGGCTGCGCCCCGGTGCGACCGTCGTGCCGGTCGACGACGCGGTGCAGCCGCCGCGGCTGCTCGAGCCGCGCCGCCCGCGGCGCCGTGCCGAGGACCGTTCCCGGTGGCTGCCGAACGGCGACGCGCTGCTCGGCCGCGTCGTCGATCCGCTCGGCCGTCCGCTCGATGGCCGCGGCTCGCTCGAGCACTGCGACCGGGCGCCGGTGATGAGCCGACCGATCAACGCAATGGAACGCGAACCGATCCGCGAGCCGCTCGACACCGGGGTGCGCGCGATCAACGGCCTGCTCACCGTCGGACGCGGCCAGCGCCTGGGCCTGTTCGCAGGCTCCGGCGTCGGCAAGAGTGTGCTGCTCGGCATGATGGCCCGCTACACCGCCGCCGATGTCACCGTGGTCGGCCTGATCGGGGAACGGGGCCGGGAGGTGAAGGAGTTCATCGAGGACATCCTCGGCCCCGAGGGCCTGGCGCGTGCGGTGGTCGTCGCGGCCCCGGCCGACTGCTCGCCGGTGCTGCGGATGCAGGGGGCCGTCTACGCGACCTCGATCGCCGAACAGTTCCGCGACCGCGGGCTGAACGTGCTGCTGCTGATGGACTCGCTGACGCGCTATGCGATGGCCGCGCGCGAGGTCGCACTCGCCATCGGCGAGCCGCCCGCCACGAAGGGCTATCCGCCGTCGGTGTTCGCGCGGCTGCCGCACCTGGTCGAGCGGGCCGGCAACGGCCGCAAGGGACGCGGCTCGATCACCGGCTTCTACACCGTGCTGACCGAGGGCGACGACCAGCAGGACCCGATCGCCGACGCGGCGCGGGCGATCCTGGACGGCCACTTCGTGCTCGACCGGTCGCTGGCGGAGTCGGGCCACTACCCCGCGATCGACATCGAGCAGTCGATCTCGCGGGTGATGCACCAGGTGGTCGATCCGCGCCAGCTCAAGCTGGCACGCAAGCTCAAGGCGCTGTGGGCGCGCTACCGGCGCAGCCGCGACCTGATCTCGGTCGGGGCCTACGTCCAGGGCAGCGATGCCGAGACCGACATGGCGATCGCGCTGATGCCGAGGATCGCCGCGCTGCTGCAGCAGGACATGCATGCCGGCGCGGACCTCGCGGTCAGCCGCGATGCGCTCGAGGCCCTGATCGGCCCGGCGATCGAGTCGTTCGGAGAGCCCGGCTGATGGACGAGCACCTGCTGCGGCTGCTGATCGACCAGGCGCGCGAGCGTCGCGACGAGGCCGTCACGCAGGCCGTGGGCGCCCGTCGCGAGCGCGATGTGGCCGCCGGGACGCTGCGCACGCTGACCGACTACCGCGAGGAGTCGCTCGGACGTGCGCCGGTGCGCGCCGGGGCCGCGGTCGGCGTCGCCCAGCTCGCCTCGGCCGTGCAGTTCGACGCCCGACTGATCCAGGCGATCCAGCAGCAGTACCGCCAGCATGCCGAGCGCAGCGCCGACGCCCAGGTGCGCGATGCGGCACTCGTCGAGCAGCAGCGCCGGCTCAAGGCGCTGGAGACGCTCGAGTCGCGACGGGCGCAGCAGACACAGCGCACGGCCGCGCGCCGGGAACAGCGCGCGCTCGATGAATTCGCCACGAATCTCGCCGCCCGGCGTCGTCCGGGCAAGGAACGCTGACATGGCCCTCGACGCCGTCCTCCCGCCCCCGCCGTCCGGTTCCCGTCCCGGCGGCCCTGCCGCCGGTGCGTCGTCCGCCCCGCAGGACGGGCCGAGCTTCGCCGCCGTGCTGTCGGCGGCGGACGGGGGCGCTGCCGCGGCCGCGCCATCGGCCGCCGCATCGGCCTCCGCCTCGTCATCCCCCGCGCCTGGACAGACCGCCACGCCGCGGGCCGATGCGCGCGCCGCCACGCCCGACGGCACTCGACCGGGTGCGCAGCGCGAGGGCGAGCCGGGCGCGGGCCAGGCGCCCGCGGCCACCGACGCCGCATCGGCCGGTGATCCGGCCGCCCAGGACGGGCGACCCGCCGGCGACGGACCCGCCCATACCCATGTGGCCGCGCACGGTCGCGGTCAGGCGCTGGCCCATGCCCGGGCCCGGACGGCCGCGCAGGCGGTCGACCGGGCGCGCGCGGACCTCGCGGGCCGGGGTGATGCGGGCCGGATCGATTCGAGCCGGATCGATGCGGTCACGGCCGAAGCGCTCGCGGCGGCCGACGCGGCACCCGGTGTCGGTGCCGGCCGCCGCGTCGCCCCAGCAGCACCCGAGGTCGACGAGGCCACTGCGGCGCAGGATGCCGCACGCCATGCGGCGGCCGTCGCCGCCGACCCGGCCCTCGCCCCGCTCCAGCCGGCGGGCCTGACGCGCGAAGGCACCGAGCGGCCCCTCGCCGCCGGTGCATCGGAGGCCGCCGAGAGCCTGCTGCCCGCCGACCCGCGAGGCACCGGGGCGACCCGGGACCTGCGTGCGCCGATCGGCCGTGCCGGCGATGCAGGCCGAGCCACCGACACCGCCGCGACGCTCACCGCGTCCTCCACGGACGCCGCCGCGACATCGGCCGACGCTCAGGCCAGCCGTGCACTCGCCGCCGAGGCCGCGCTCGCCCGGAGCGCCGGACCGACGGCCGCAGCCGCCGCGGCACCGACCTCCCCCGCCGCACTCGCCGCGGCCGCC
>CAIUGQ010000101.1 GCA_903898725.1 uncultured Burkholderiales bacterium
CTTCAAGGGCACGCTCGCCGACGGGACGCTCGAGTTCTACGGCATCACCGACCGGGGTCCGAATGGCGACGGCCCGAAAGTCCCCAACACCGCGAACGCACTCTGCCTGGTCCGTGCCGACGCCACCTGCGACGCGAAGCTGTTCCCGACACCGGCCTTCGCCCCTGCGATCGGCGTCATCGCGGTCGGCCGCGAAGGCGCGGTCCTGAAGTCGTCGATCCCGATCCGCGCCAACCCGACCACACCGGTCACCGGCCTGTCGCTGCCCTCGACCCGCAGCGGCAACTCCGGCGAAGTGCCGCTGACCGATGCGCTCAAGCACGAGGCCGCGACCGCGACGACCTTCAGCGATACCGGGATCGACACCGAATCGGTCGTCGTCGACACCGCCCGCAACGCGCTGTGGGTGTCCGACGAGTACGGCCCGTTCATCCTCAGGATCGACCCGGCCACCGGCGTGATCCAGAAGAAGTACGGCCCGGCGATTCCGACCGGCTCGACCCTGACCGTCGCCCCGGGCGTGACCCCGGCGCTGCCGGCGGTGCTGACGCGGCGGCGCGCGAACCGCGGCATGGAAGGTCTGTCGCTCGACGTCGCGACCGGCCGGCTGCACGGCTTCCTGCAGAGCCCGATCACCGACCTGACCGCGCTCGGTGCACCGCGCACCGGCGCCTATGTCGCACCGGCCGGATGCAGTGGCTCCAGCGGATCGGTCCGGGTCGAGCGCTTCGCGCGCTTTGCTCGCTGGGTCGAGTTCGATCCGACCACCGAGACGGCCAAGATGTACGCCTACCCGATCGCCTGCGCCGACTATGCCGACGGCCGCACCGGCAACGCGAAGCTCGGCGACATGGTCTCGCTCGGCAACGGTAAGTTCGTCGTCATCGAGCAGGGGGCCAGCCCGTCAGGCGCGGTGTTCAACCGCCTGATGCTGGTGGAGGTCGGCTCGGCCACCGACATCTCGCAGGTTGCCTTCAACCCGGAGACCGCCGACCTCGAGCTCAGCAGCATGTCCGGCACCGCGGTCAACGGGGTGTCCGACTACCTGACGAGCGTCACGCCGCTGCGCAAGACCCTGCTGCTCGACCTGAACGCCGCCGGCTGGACCGCCGAGAAGGCCGAGGGCCTCGCGCTGGTGGACGGCAGCACGCTCGCGCTGGTCAACGACAACGACTTCGGCATGCGGACCCTGGTCTATGACGCCGCCGGCGCCGTGGTGCCGGGCGGAGACATCACCGCCTGCACGTCGACCGACGGCGTGCTGAGCGGCTGCGGTGCCGGCGTATCGGCGCGTGTCGCACGGGGGACCGACACCGAGCGGCCGTTCCGGCTGTGGCTCTTCAAGTTCGCCAAGCCGCTGGCTCAGTTCAGCGTCCCGACGCCCTGACCGGAATACCGTGCGGTGCCGACTCGCGGCGCCGCACGGCCGTAGCGCAGGCGGGATCGCCGGACTCGGCGGTCCCGGATCAGCCGCTCAGCGTGTCTTGCAGGACAGCGGCGCGGTCAGGTCGCAGTAGGCGGGCGGTACCGTCAGCACCACGCAAGGCCCGACCGAGCCCTGCTCCGAGAGCTGCTGCGCGGACAGTGCCCGATGGTCGGCCGCCAGGGCCGCGAGCGCGGCCTCGTCGGTGCCCCGGATCGAGTACGGCAGGAACTTCGACGCACCGCCACAGGCGA
>CAIUGQ010000102.1 GCA_903898725.1 uncultured Burkholderiales bacterium
AAATCGACATCTCCCGCATCGCCTTCTCCAGACCGGCGAGGGTGACCGGATACATCCGGTTCGACAGCACCTGCCGGATCACGGAGATCGACTGACGGTACTCCCAGACGCCCTCGGGCTCGGGGTTGAGCCAGGCGAACTTCGGGAAGCGCTCGGCCAGCCGCTGCAGCCACAGCGCGCCGGCCTCCTCGTTGTTGTACTCGACCGAGCCGCCCGGCTGCAGGATCTCGTACGGGCTCATCGTCGCGTCGCCCACGAAGATCAGCCGGTAGTCGGAGTTGTACTTGCGCAGCAGGTCCCAGGTCATCAGACGCTCGGAGTGCCGACGGCGGTTGTTCTTCCACACGAAGTCGTAGACGCAGTTGTGGAAGTAGTAGAACTCGAGGTGCTTGAACTCGGTCTTGGCCGCCGAGAACAGCTCTTCGGTGCGCTTGATGTGGTCGTCCATCGTGCCGCCCACGTCGAGGAGCATCAGCACCTTGATCGTGTTGTGGCGCTCCGGGACCATCTTGATGTCCAGGTAGCCGGCATTGCGTGCCGTCGAGGCGATGGTGTCGTCGAGGTCGAGCTCGTCCTGCGCGCCCTCGCGGGCGAACTTGCGCAGCCGGCGCAGCGCGACCTTGATGTTGCGCGTGCCGAGCTCGACCTGGTCGTCGTAGTCGCGATAGGCGCGCTGCTCCCAGACCTTCACGCCGGTGCGGTTGCCGCCCGGCGGGCCGCCGACACGCACGCCCTCGGGGTTGAAGCCGCCGTTGCCGAACGGCGAGGTGCCGTTCGTGCCGATCCACTTGCTGCCGCCCTCGTGGCGTTCCTTCTGCTCCTCGAGCAGCTCGCGCAGCCGCTCCATGAGCTTGTCGAGTCCGCCCATCGCCTCGATCGCGGCCTTCTCCTCGGCGGTGAACTCGCGCTGGAACTGGCGCTTGAGCCACTCCAGCGGCACGTCGATGTCGATGCCCGGGACGTTCTGGACGCCCTTGAAGTACGAGCCGAAGGCCTTGTCGAACTTGTCGAAGTTGCGCTCGTCCTTGACGAGGGTGGCGCGAGACAGATGGTAGAACTCGTCGACCGAGTTCGAGATCACGTGCTGCTTGAGCGCCTCGAGCAGGGTCAGGTATTCCTTGACCGAGACCGGCAGCTTCGCCTGACGCAGGTGGAGGAAGAATTCGATCAGCATGCGTCGCTCCGGTGGGGGCGGCTGGGCGCGGCGCTCAGGGCGCCGGCAGCCTCGCCTGTCGGAAGCCGAGGTGGCGCTTCACCGCCGGCCATTCCGAATCGATGATGGAGAACACCACCGTGTCGCGCAAGCTGCCGTCCGGCAGCCGCTGGTGGTTGCGCAGGACGCCGTCCTGCTTGGCGCCGAGGCGCGCGATCGCCTCGCGCGAGCGCTGGTTGAACCAGTGCGTGCGGAACTCGACCGCGAGGCAGCCGAGGGCCTCGAAGGCGTGCTGAAGCAGCAGCCGCTTGCATTCGGTGTTCAGCGCGCTGCGCTGCACACCGGCCGAATAGAAGGTCGTGCCGATCTCCAGCCGGCGCTGCACCGGTTCGACGTTCATGTAGCGCGTCGAACCGACGATCCGTCCGTCGCGCAGGCGCCGCACGACGAAGGGCAGGGCGCCGCCCGCGGCCTGCTGCGCGAGCGCCGTCGCGATCCAGGCGTCGATCGAGGCGGGGGTCGGGACGATCGTGTACCAGAGCCGGTCGAGCTCGCCGTCGGCGATCGCCTCGACGAGGCCGCCGGCGTGCTCGGCGGCCATCGGCTCGAGGCGGACATGCTCGCCGGCGAGCACGACGGGCCGCGGCGGCCAGGGCAGGAGGGCGGGGTCGGTCATCGTCCGCGCCCCGTCAGGTGCCGCGCGCCGACAGCGCCAGGCCGACCACGCCGCAGATGATCAGCGCGATGCTGATCAGCCGCTGCGCGCTGATCTCCTCCTGGAACCAGGTCATGCCGATGACCGCGACCGCCGCCGTGCCCAGACCCGACCAGATCGCGTAGGTGACCGACAGGTCGAGCTTCTTGAGCGCCATCGCGTTGCAGGCGAAGGCGACCGCGTAGAACGCGAACATCATCGCGGTCGGGCCGGCCTTCGAGAGACCCTGGGACAGCTTCATCGATGTGCTGCCCGCGACCTCGAAGACGATCGCGGCGGCAAGGAAGTACCAATGCATCGGTGTGCGGTGGGGCGCTGGGCGGGGCGTCGGGACGGTCTGGCCGGCTCAGCGGTTGTGTCGCGCCATGAAGATCAGCCGCTCGAACAGATGCACGTCCTGCTCGTTCTTGAGGAGTGCGCCGTGCAGCGGCGGGATCGCGGCCTTGCCGTCCTTGGACTGCAGGGCCTCCGCCGGAATGTCCTCGGCCACCAGCAGCTTGAGCCAGTCGAGCAGCTCGGAGGTCGACGGCTTCTTCTTGATGCCGGACAGCTCGCGGATCTGGAAGAAGCTCTCCATCGCCTCCTTGAGCAGCGCCTTCTTGATTCCCGGGTAGTGGACGTCGACGATCTTCTGCATCGTCTCCTTGTCCGGGAACTTGATGTAGTGGAAGAAGCAGCGGCGCAGGAACGCGTCGGGCAGCTCCTTCTCGTTGTTGGACGTGATCATCACCACCGGGCGGTGCTTCGCCTTGATCAGCTGGCGCGTCTCGTAGACGTAGAACTCCATCCGGTCGATCTCGCGCAGCAGGTCGTTCGGGAACTCGAT
>CAIUGQ010000103.1 GCA_903898725.1 uncultured Burkholderiales bacterium
CCGCCCCCGGTCGAGCCGCCGCCGCCGCCGCCGGCCCCGCCGCCCACCACGCCGCCGCCGCCGGCCCCGCCGCCGACGACGACCACGAGCGAGCGGCCCACCACCCCCGCACCGGTGCCGGTGCCGGTGCCGGTCACGCCGGTCGTCACGCCGCCCGCGGCCTGCTGAGCCGAGCCCGGGGCCGCGTCGCGCGCACGGCTTCGCTGGCGGCCCTTCGGGGCCGTCGGCGCTTCCGGCCGTCGCAAGGCTGCATCGGACGTCGCGACTAGAATGGGCCGCCGGCATCGACCGGCCTGTCGCGACGCCCATGGAACTCCTCCTCGAACGCCTGATCGACTGGTTTGCGCTGCCGAAGAACGGGCTCTCGAGTGTCTTCGTCGTCGCGTTCGTCTCGGCGACGCTGCTGCCGCTCGGCTCGGAGCCCGCGGTCTTCGGGTTCGTCAAGCTCAACCCGGATGCGTTCTGGCTGACCGTCGCGGTCGCGACCGCCGGCAACACGCTGGGCGGCATCGTCGACTACTGGATGGGCTATGGCGCGAAGGTGGCGGTCGGCCACCGCGAGGGCACCCGCTGGTTCGGCTGGCTCGCCCGCTTCGGGCCGAAGTTCCTGCTGCTCTCGTGGCTGCCCGCGGTCGGCGATCCGCTGTGTGCGCTCGCCGGCTGGCTCAAGCAGCCGTTCTGGCCCTGCGTGCTGTACATGGCGATCGGCAAGTTCCTGCGCTACACGACGATGACCGCCGCGCTGCTCTGGGTGCCGGACGACTGGTGGTCGAAGCTGCTGTCGCCGTTCACCGGCTGAGATCGCGATCCCCCACGGGCCGTCGGGGAACCCCGGCGCGGCTACAATCCGGCTTTTGGACCGGTCGTCGGGCCCCGGCCAGCCCGCCGGCCTCGACACCGTCCCCGGACGGATGTCCCCCCGATGAACGCCCCGCTCCTCCCGGCTCTCGCCACGCGACCCGCCGACGCGCCCGCCCGACTGCGGGAGATCCCGTACAACTACACCTCGTTCTCCGATCGCGAGATCGTGATGCGTGTGCTCGGCGCCGAGGCGTGGGGCATCGTCGAGGAACTCCGCGGCGAGCGCCGGACCGGTCGCTCGGCCCGGATGCTGTACGAGGTGCTCGGCGACATCTGGGTCGTCCAGCGCAATCCGTTCCTGCAGGACGACCTGCTCGACAACCCGAAGCGGCGTGCCGCGCTGATCGAGGCGCTGCAGCACCGGCTGCGCGAGATCGAGCGCCGGCGCGATGCCGACGGACCCACAGGGGCTCCGGCCGCCGACGATCCCCGTCCCGCCGTGCTGCGCGCCGACCGGGTGGCCCGACTGCTGGCGCTCGCCCGCGAGGCCGTCGGCCGATTCGAAGCCGACTTCACCCGCACCGCCGAGCTGCGTGCCCGTGCGCTCAAGCGGCTGTCGCGCATCACCCGTCGCGACAACATCCGCTTCGACGGCATGTCGCGCGTCTCGCACGTCACCGACGCGACCGACTGGCGCGTCGAGTATCCGTTCGTCGTGCTCGCGCCCGACACCGAGGCCGAGGTCGCGGCGATGGTCGCCGGCTGCATCGAGCTCGGCCTGACGATCATCCCGCGCGGCGGCGGCACTGGCTACACGGGCGGTGCGATCCCCCTCACGCCGCTGGCGGCGGTCATCAACACCGAGAAGCTGATCGGCCTGGGCCCGGTCGAGCGCCTGCGCCTGCCCGGCGTCGACGCCGAGGTCGCGACGATCTTCTCCGAGGCCGGCGTGGTCACCAAGCGGGTGACCGACGCGGCCGACGCCGCGGGGCTGGTCTTCGCGGTCGACCCGACCTCGCTCGAGGCCTCCTGCATCGGCGGCAACATCGCGATGAACGCCGGCGGCAAGAAGGCCGTCCTCTGGGGCACCGCGCTCGACAACCTCGCCTGGTGGCGGATGGTCGATCCGCAGGGCGACTGGCTCGAGGTCACCCGCCTCGAGCACAACCGCGGCAAGATCCACGACGTGCCGCTCGCGCGCTTCGCGCTCGCCTGGTATGCACCGTCCCAGCTCGGCGCCGACGGCGTGATGCGCGGCGAGCCGACCCGTCGCGAGACGCTGGAGATCGAGGGCGCGCGTTTCCGCAAGCAGGGCCTGGGCAAGGACGTCACCGACAAGTTCCTCGCGGGTCTGCCCGGCGTGCAGAAGGAGGGCTGCGACGGCCTGATCACCTCGGCGCGCTGGGTGCTGCACCGGATGCCGCGGCAGGTCCGCACGGTGTGCCTGGAGTTCTTCGGCCAGGCCAAGGACGCGGTGCCCTCGATCGTCGAGATCAAGGCCTACCTCGACCGCCAGCCGTTCGGCGCCATCCTCGCCGGACTCGAGCACCTCGACGAGCGCTACCTGCGCGCGGTCGGCTACGCCACCAAGTCGCGGCGCGGCGGCCTGCCGAAGATGGTGCTGATCGGCGACATCGTCGGCGACGACGAGGAGTCGGTGGCGAAGGCCACCTCGGAGGTCGTGCGCCTGGCCAATGGCCGCTCGGGCGAGGGCTTCGTCGCGGTCTCGCCCGAGTCGCGCAAGACCTTCTGGGCCGATCGCGCGCGCACCGCCGCGATCGCGCGCCACACCAACGCGTTCAAGATCAACGAGGACGTGGTCATCCCGCTGCCCCGGATGGCCGAGTACACCGAGGGCATCGAGCGCATCAACATCGAGCTGTCGACCCGCAACAAGCTCGCGGTGATCGACGCGCTCGAGGGGCTGCTGGCGACCGACCCTGCCACGCTGCCGCTCGGCAAGGCCGACGACGTCTCCGGCCCCGATGCCCGCCTGCCCATCGAGATGCTCGCCGAGCGGCTCGCGCAGGCCCGCGACCTGGCGGCCGCGGTGCGCTCGCGCTGGGAGTTCCTGCTCGAGGCGATCGACGCGCCGCTGATGCAGGCCACCTCCGCGCTCGAGTCGCTCGGGCTGCAGGCCGCGGCCGCCGAGGCGCGCCGACGCGCCGCCCGCGACCCGCAGGCGCGCCTCTTCCACCTGCTCCAGGACCGCACGATCCGCGTCTCCTGGAAGCTCGAGCTGCTCGCGCCGCTGTCCGAGATCTTCTCCGGCCAGGCCTTCCGGCCGATCCTCGAGCGCGCGGTCGCGCTGCACAAGTCGACGCTGCGCAGCCGCGTCTTCGTCGCGCTGCACATGCACGCCGGCGACGGCAACGTGCACACCAACCTGCCGGTCAATTCCGACGACTACGGAATGCTGCAGGAGGCCTACCGTGCGGTCGACCGGATCATGGCGCTCGCGCGCAGCCTCGACGGCGTGATCTCCGGCGAGCACGGCATCGGCATCACCAAGCTCGAGTACCTGACCGACGCCGAGATCCGCGACTTCCGCGACTACAAGCAGCGCATCGATCCGGAAGGGCGCTTCAACAAGGGCAAGCTGATGCAGGGCGGCGACCTGCGCGACGCCTACACGCCGAGCTTCGGCCTGATGGGCGCCGAGTCGCTGATCCTGCAGCAGTCGGACATCGGCTCGATCGCCGACTCCATCAAGGACTGCCTGCGCTGCGGCAAGTGCAAGCCGGTGTGCGCCACCCATGTGCCGCGCGCCAACCTGCTCTACAGCCCACGCAACAAGATCCTCGCCACCTCGCTGCTCATCGAGGCCTTCCTCTACGAGGAGCAGACGCGCCGCGGCGTGTCGATCCGGCACTGGGACGAGTTCGGCGACGTTGCCGACCACTGCACGGTCTGCCACAAGTGCGAAGCCCCGTGCCCGGTCGACATCGACTTCGGCGACGTCTCGATGGCGATGCGCAACCTGCTGCGCAAGATGGGGCAGAAGCGCTTCAACCCCGGCACCGCCGCGTCGATGTTCTTCCTCAACGCGACCAGCCCCGGCACGATCAACGTCGCCCGCAAGGTGATGATCGACTGGGGCTACACCGCGCAGCGCATCGCGCACGAGGTGCTCAAGGCGCCGGCCAAGGCACAGACCGCGGCGCCGCCGGCGACCGTCGGCCGTCCGAAGTTCACCGAGCAGGTGGTGCACTTCGTCAACAAGAAGATGCCGGGCAACCTGCCCAAGAAGGCCGCGCGCGCACTCCTCGACATCGAGGACGCGCGCTACGTGCCCGTGATCCGCGACCCGAAGGCGAGCGTCGACGCCGAGGCGGTCTTCTACTTCCCGGGCTGCGGCTCCGAGCGCCTGTTCTCGCAGGTCGGCCTGGCCACGCAGGCGATGCTCTGGCATGTCGGCGTGCAGACCGTGCTGCCGCCGGGCTACCTGTGCTGCGGCTATCCGCAGCGCGGCTCGGGCCAGTTCGACAAGGCCGAGAAGATCATCACCGACAACCGGGTGCTGTTCCACCGGGTCGCCAACACGCTGAACTACCTCGACATCAAGACCGTCGTGGTGTCCTGCGGCACCTGCCACGACCAGCTGCAGAAGTACGAGTTCGAGAAGATCTTCCCCGGCTGCAGGATCCTCGACATCCACGAGTTCCTGATGGAGAAGGGCGTGCGCCTCGAGGGCGTGACCGGCACCCGGTACATGTACCACGACCCCTGCCACAGCCCGATGAAGCAGCATCAGCCGCTCAAGGTCGTCAACACGCTGATGAATGCCGAGCTCAACGGCCGGGTCGAGAAGAACGACCGCTGCTGCGGCGAGTCGGGCACGCTCGCGGTCACGCGGCCCGACATCTCCACGCAGATCCGCTTCCGCAAGGAGGAGGAGATGACGCGCGCGGCCGCCTCGATCCGAGCCGGCGACCAGGCGGCGCCGGTGGCGACGCGGGGCGAGGCCTTCGACGGCCCGGTGAAGGTGCTGACCTCGTGCCCGTCCTGCCTGCAGGGCCTGTCGCGCTACGAGGGCGATGCGGCGGTCGAGGCCGACTACATCGTCGTCGAGATCGCGAAGCACGTGCTCGGCAAGGAGTGGATGCCCGACTACGTGAAGCGGGCGAACGAGGGCGGGATCGAGCGGGTGCTGGTGTGAGCGCGGCTGCGCCGGTCTCGGGCATGACCGGCGAGTGTCGCGTCGCCGTCGTCACCGGCGGCGCGCGAGGCATCGGTCTCGAGGTCGGACGCTGGTTCCTCGCGCACGGGCATAGCGTCGTGCTGCTCGACCGTGACGTCGAGACGCTCGCGGCCGCGGTCTCGGCGCTGGCGAGCGAGGGCGAGGTGATCGGCCTGCCCTGCGACGTCTCCGACGAGGCGCAGGTCGAGGCCGCCGCGCGCGAGGTCGACGCACGCTTCGGCCGCGTCGACGCGCTGGTGAACAACGCCGGCGTCGCGGTCTTCGAGCACATCCAGAAGACGAGCTTCGCGCAGTGGCGCGACGTGATGGCGACCAACCTCGACGGCGTGTTCCTCTGCACGCAGGTGTTCGGCGCCCGCATGCAGGCACGCGGGCGCGGCGCGATCGTCAACGTCGCATCCATCTCGGGCC
>CAIUGQ010000104.1 GCA_903898725.1 uncultured Burkholderiales bacterium
CGCGCCGGCTACGAGGTGCTCGAAGGCTGCGACGGGCAGGACGCCCTGACCAAGCTCGACGGGCGCAAGGTGCACCTGATCGTCAGCGACGTGAACATGCCGCGCATGGACGGGCTGACCTTCCTGAAGGCGGTCAAGGCGCTGCCGAACTACCGCTTCACGCCCGTGATCATGCTGACCACCGAGAGCGGCGACGCGAAGAAGGACGCCGGCCGCGCTGCCGGCGCGCGCGCCTGGATCGTCAAGCCGTTCAACCCGCCCGTGCTGCTCGACGCGGTGGCGAAGCTCTGCCTGCCCTGACCCGTCCGCCCACCCGCCCGAGACTGCACGGAGACCCCATGGAACCGATCGCCGATCCGGTCGACTGCGCGCTGCCCGCGGAGTTCGGCATCTACACCGTCGCACAGGTGCGCAGCGAGCTGGCCGATGCGCTCGACGCGCACGGACTGCTCGCGAACGACGCGCTCGTGATCGACGCACGCAACGTCGACCAGGTCGACGCCGCGGCCCTGCAGCTGCTTGTCGTGCTCGCCGCCGAGCTTCGCCGGCGCGGGATGCGGCTGCAGCTGCGCGAGCCGAGCGCCGCGCTCGAGCGGGCGATCCGGCGCCTCGGCGCCGCCCCGGCGCTCGGCCTGCCGGCCGCCGCGCTCAACGACTGAGAGGGCCCCGATGCCCAACCGCCAAGCCGACGACGAGAGCTTCCTGCGCGAGGCCCTGCCCGCCTTCCTCAGCGAGGCGCGCGAGCAGCTCGACCAGCTCGAGCAGCTGCTGCTCGAGCTCGAGGCCAGCCCCGACGACCGCGAGCAGCTCGATGCGCTCTTTCGCTGCGCCCACACGATCAAGGGCTCGGCCGGCCTGTTCGGCCTCGACGAGATCGTCGCCTTCACCCATCACGTCGAGACCTTCCTCGACGCGCTGCGCGAGGGCACGGTGCGGCTCGCGCCCGCCGTCAACGACGTGCTGCTGCGCTGCGCCGACCAGGTCCGGCGACTGGTCGCGCAGGTCGACGACAGCCCGCTGCCCGACGGCGCGCCCGACGACGACCGCGAGACGCTGATCGCGGCGCTGGCCGCGATGCAGCCCGGGGCGCCCGCCGCCGAGCGGCCGCGCGCCGACGGCGCGGCATCGCAGCCGGGCACGGCGACCGACGGCACGACCGCCCATCACATCGCGCTGCACTTCAAGATCGACACCTTCCGCGACGGCTTCGACCCGCTCGCGATCCTGGAGTACCTCGCGACCCTCGGCACGCTGCACGCGGTGCAGATCGACGCCGATCGCCTGCCGGGATTCGACGTGCTCCACGCCGAAGACTGCCACCTCGACCTGTCGCTGGTGCTGGTCGGCGCCCTCGACGCCGCGCAGGTCGAGGCCGCCTTCGACCTGTTCCGCGAAGACTGCGTGGTGCGCGTCGCCGCGGCGGGCATGGGCTCGCAGGAGGCGCTCGGACGCATCGCCGGCATGGACGAGTCGCCGCGCATCGGCGAGATCCTCGTCGCCGCCGGCGCGATCCGGCGCGGCGAGCTCGACGCGGCGCTGGACGAGCAGACACGGCTCGCCCGCGACAACCGGGCGGTGCCGATCGGAGCGGTCCTGCAGGCATCGGCCGGCGTGCCCCAGCAGGTGGTCGACGCGGCCGCGCGCACGCAGCGCGGGCGCGACGGCGAGGACGCCCGCACGGTGCGCGTGCCGGCGGACCGGCTCGATGCGGTGATCAACCTGCTCGGCGAGCTGGTGATCGCGGGCGCGGGCACGGCGCTGCTCGCGCAGAAGACCGGCGTGGGCGAGCTGATCGAGTCGAGCCATCAGCTCGGCCGGCTGATCGAGGAGGTCCGCAACGGCACGCTGCAGCTCAGGATGGTGCCGGTCGGCGAGACCTTCGCGCGCTTCCGGCGCGTCGTGCGCGACACCGCCGCCGAACTCGGCAAGGACGTGCAGCTCGAGATCGTCGGCGGCGAGACCGAACTCGACAAGTCGGTGGTCGAGCACATCGCCGATCCGCTGATGCACCTGGTGCGCAACGCGCTCGACCACGGCCTCGAGCCGCCCGCCGAACGCGAGGCCGCCGGCAAGCCGCCGCAGGGCCGGCTGGTGGTGTCGGCCTGCCACGAGTCGGGCGGCATCCTGATCCGCATCGTCGACGACGGCCGCGGGGTGCGGCGCGACCGCGTGCTCGCACGCGCCTGGGAGCGCGGCCTGCTCGAGCCCGGCGTGACGCCGCCGGACGACGAGATCCTGAAGCTGATCTTCGAGCCGGGCTTCTCTACCGCCGAGGCCGTGACCAACCTCAGCGGGCGCGGCGTCGGGATGGACGTGGTGCGGCGGAACATCGAGGCGCTGCGCGGCACGGTGACGATCCGCAGCGAGCCGGGCGCCGGCAGCGCGATCGAGATCCGGCTGCCGCTCACGCTCGCGATCATCGACGGCTTCATGATCGGCGTCGGTCCGTCCAAGTTCATCTTCCCGCTCGAGTCGGTGGTCGAGGTCATCGAGAACCGACGCACCGAGTCGGCCGTCGACCCCCGCGGGTGCAGCGTCGTCGAGCTGCGCGGCCAGGTGCTGCCGGTGGTCGGCCTGCGGGCGCTCTACGGGCTCGACGGACCGGAGCCCGAGCGCAGCAGCATCGTCGTGCTCAAGGCCTCGGGCCAGCACTACGGCGTGAGGGTCGACGCGCTGCTCGGGCAGCACCAGACCGTCATCAAGCCGCTCGGCCGGATGTTCCGCAGCCTGCGCGGCATGTCCGGCTCCTCGATCCTCGGCACCGGCGAGGTCGCCCTGATCTTCGATGTCGCCGCGCTCGGTCAGCTGGCGGCCCACCCGCCGCACCCGCTCCACGCTCACCCACCCGTCGCCGGCGAGACCCGGCAAGCCGCCCCCATCTCACTCGAAGGACAACCGTCATGAACCAACCGAACCCGTCCTGGATCGCCCGTCTCCTGATCGGCGGCGAGCTGCAGCGTCTGCAGGCCGAGATGCAGCGCAGCGAGACCACACGCACCGAGGCGCTGGCCGCGCGCAATGCCGCGCAGGCCGAGGCGCAGGCCGCGCGGAGCGCCGCACAGGCCGCCGCCGCGCAGGCCGAGGCGGCGATGGCCGAGACCCGCAGCCGACTGGCCGACATCGAGGCCGAGCTGAAGGTCCGCACCCAGATCATGAACGAGACGAGCATCGTCTCCGAGTCGGACAAGAAGGGCGACATCCTCTCGATCAACGAGAAGTTCATCGAGGTGTCGAAGTACGCGCGCCACGAGCTGCTCGGCAAGCCGCACAACACGACGCGCCACCCCGACATGCCGAAGGAGACCTTCAAGCAGCTGTGGTCGACCATCGGCCGCGGCGAGCTCTTCCGCGGCAAGATCAAGAACCGCGCGAAGGACGGCACGCCCTACTACGTCGATGCGGTGATCGCGCCGATCCTGGGCGAGAACGGCAAGCCGATGAAGTACCTCGGCGTGCGCTACGACATCACCGAGGCCGAGATCGAGCGCCAGAACGCCATGGGCATCCTCGGCGCGATCGACACCTCGTACGCGTACATCGAGTTCGACCTGAACGGCACGGTGCTGACGGCGAACGCCAACTTCCTGTCGCTGCTCGGCTACCAGCTCGGCGAGGTCGTCGGCCAGCACCACCGCATCTTCGTGGATCCGGCGATCGTCGCCGCGCCCGCCTACCAGCAGTTCTGGCGCGAGCTGAACGCCGGCAAGGCGCAGAGCGAGGTCTTCCCGCGGCTCACCAAGGCCGGCAAGACCGTCTGGATCCAGGCGGTCTATGCGCCGGTCAAGGACGAGATGGGCCGGGTCTCGAAGATCGTCAAGATCGCCACCGACGTCACCGCGTCGGTGAACGACGCGAACATGCTGCGCCAGGCGGTCGAGGAGGCTCAGAAGGTGACGGCCGCCGCGAAGTCGGGCGACCTGTCCCAGCGCATCCCGCTCGAGGGCAAGAGCGGCCCGATCGGCGAGCTCTGCTCGGGCGTCAACATGCTGGTCGAGACCACCTCGGTGATCTTCGACGACGTCGGCCGCTCGCTCGGCGCGCTCGCCGGCGGCGACCTGTCGCAGCGGATCACCCGCGAGTACTCGGGCGTGTTCGAGCAGGTGAAGAACGACGCCAACGCCACCAGCGAGAAGCTGTCGGCGATCATCGAGGACGTCGGTCGCGTGTTCTCCGGCATGGCCGAGGGCGACCTCACCCAGCGCATCACGCGCGACGCCGAGGGCGTCTTCGACCGGGTCAAGGCCGACGCCAACGCGAGCTCCGAGAAGCTGGCGAGCATCATCGAGGAGGTGCGCGGCGCAGCCGATGCACTGACCGGTGCGGCCAACCAGGTGAGCAGCACCGCACAGAGCCTGTCGCAGTCGGCCAGCGAGCAGGCGAGCTCGGTCGAGGAGACCACCGCGTCGGTCGACACGATGTCGGCCTCGATCACGCAGAACAGCGACAACGCCCGCGTCACCGACGGCATGGCCACCAAGGCCAGCAAGGAGGCCGGCGAAGGCGGTGCCGCGGTCACGCAGACGGTGGCCGCGATGAAGCAGATCGCCGCCAAGATCAGCATCATCGACGACATCGCCTACCAGACGAACCTGCTGGCGCTGAACGCGGCGATCGAGGCGGCGCGGGCCGGCGAGCACGGCAAGGGCTTCGCGGTGGTCGCCGCCGAGGTGCGCAAGCTCGCCGAGCGCAGCCAGGAGGCCGCCAAGGAGATCGGCGACCTCGCCGGCAACAGCGTGAGCACCGCCGAGCGCGCGGGCAAGCTGCTCGACGAGATCGTCCCGTCGATCCAGCGCACCAGCGAGCTGGTGCAGGAGATCGCGGCCGCCTCGCAGGAGCAGAGCCAGTCGGTCACCGAGATCGGCGGCGCGATGGGCCAGCTCTCGAAGGCCACGCAGCAGAACGCATCGGCGTCCGAGGAGCTGGCGGCCACTGCCGAGGAGCTGTCCGGACAGGCCGAGCAGCTGCAGCAGTCGGTCGCGTTCTTCAACCTCGGCGACGAGGCGCCCGCGGCCGCGCGCGGCCGGGGCGAGACGCGCGCCACGGGTGGCAGCGGCGGCGAGCGGCGCAGCACCACGTCGCCGATGCGCTCCTCCGCCAGGCCGGC
>CAIUGQ010000105.1 GCA_903898725.1 uncultured Burkholderiales bacterium
CCGCCCCCGCCGGCCCGCGCGGCTTGAGCAGTCCCTTGAGCGAGGCCAGGCGCGCCTTGGCCGAGTCGACGGTCACCAGCGCGCCAGCCCCGCCCTCGATGTCGAGGCCCATCTCGGCGATGAAGCGCGACGGCAGCTTCGGCGACATCGCCTTCGCGCGGCGCCGCTGCCGGCACCAGCTGATGGTCAGCGAGCGCTGCGCGCGCGTGACCGCGACGTACATCAGCCGCCGCTCCTCCTCGACGCGCTGCGGGCCGTCCTCGTCTTCCTCCTCGGCATCGCCGGTGTGAGGCATCAGCCCCTCCTCGCAGCCGGCGATGAACACGTGCGGGAACTCCAGGCCCTTCGAGGCATGGACGGTGGTCAGGCGCACGGCGTCGGTGTCCTCGTCGCCGCCGTCCAGGCGCGAGAGCAGCGCGATGGTCTGGGCGAGGTCGACGAGCGACTTGCCGTCCTCCTCGCCGCGCTTGGCGATCCAGGCGACGAAGTCGGTGACGCTCTGCCAGCGCTGGCTCGCCTGCCGGTCGTCGAGGGTCTGCACCAGGTGCTCGTGGTAGCCGATCGCCTTGAGGATCTCCTCGAGCAGCGGCCCGGCGGGCTCGCGCTTGGCCCGCATGCCGATCCGGTTCACGAAGCTGCCGAAGGCCCGCAGCGGCTCGAGCTGGCGCTCGGCGAGACGCGTCTCGACACCGTGCTCGAAGAGCGCGCCGAACATCGACACCTGGCGCTCGCCCGCATAGGTGCCGAGCACCTGCAGCGTCTGCGGGCCGATGCCGCGCTTGGGTGTGGTGACGGCGCGGATGAAGGCCGGGTCGTCCTCGTCGTTGGCCAGCAGCCGCAGCCAGGCGATCACGTCGCGGATCTCGGCGCGCTCGAACCACGACTGGCCGCCCGACAGCACGTACGGGATCTTCTCCTTCCTCAGCACCTGCTCGATCACGCGGGCCTGGTGGTTGCCGCGGTACAGGATCGCGTAGTCGCTGAACCGCCCGTTGCGCTCGAAGCGCGCGGCCTGCAGCCGCATCACGATCGACTCCGCCTCGGCCTCGTCGTCGTCCATCGGCAGCACGCGGATCGGGTCGCCGACGCCGAGCTCGGACCACAGGGTCTTCTCGTGCAGCTTCGGGTTGTTGGCGATCAGCTTGTTCGCGGCGGCGAGGATGGTGCGGCTCGAGCGGTAGTTCTGCTCGAGCTTGATGACCTTCAGGCGCGGGAAGTCGGTCGAGAGCCGGCGCAGGTTCTCGAGCGTGGCGCCGCGCCAGCCATAGATCGACTGGTCGTCGTCGCCGACCGCGGTGAACGCGGCGCGCGGGCCGACGAGGTGCTTGAGCAGCTCGTACTGCGTGGCGTTGGTGTCCTGGTACTCGTCGACCAGCAGGTAGCGCAGCTTGTTCTGCCAGCGCCCAGCGACCTCGGGCTGCTCGCGCAGCATCTTCAGCGGCAGGCCGATCAGGTCGTCGAAGTCCACCGCCTGGTAGCCGGCGAGCGTCGCGGCGTAGTCGCGGAAGATGCGCGCAGCGGTGTGCGCGTCGGTGTCGCGCGCGGCCGCCGCAGCCTCGTCGGGATCGAGCCCGGCGTTCTTCCACAGCGAGATCCGCGACTGCACGGCGCGCACCAGCTTGCGGTCGGTGGTCGTCATCAGCTGCGCGACGATCGACGAGGCGTCGTCGGCATCGAGGATGGAGAACGCCTTCTTCAGCCCGATCGAGGTGCCGTCCTCGCGCAGCATCTGAACGCCCAGCGAATGGAAGGTCGACACCAGCGGCTTGTCGCTGCCGCGCAGCTTCACCATGCTGCCCAGCCGGTCGGCCATCTCCTTGGCGGCCTTGTTGGTGAAGGTGATCGCGGCGATGGCGCGCGGCGTCACGCCGCCCTCCATCATGTGGACGATCTTCTGCGTGATGACCCGGGTCTTGCCGCTGCCCGCCCCGGCGATGACCAGACACGGGCCGTCCAGGTAGCGCACGGCCTCGCGCTGGGCGGGGTTCAGGGTGTCGGTCATCGGTCCTTCAGATCTCGTGGGGATCGACGATCAGCTGCCAGCGGACCGGGGTGCGCTGCGTGCGCAGCGCGGCGAGCCAGGGGCCGATCGCCCCGTGCAGCACGTTGCGCGACGCGGACTCGACGAGCATCTGTGCCCGCGCCTCGCCGCGCATCTGCGCCAGCGGCATCGGCACCGGGTCGCAGACGGTGAGGGCGTCGAGGATCTCGCGGCCGATCGGCGGCAGCGTGCCGCCGGCGAGCAGCGCGTCGCGCGCCTGCGCGAGGAAGCCCTCGGCGGCCTCGGCGGTCTTGGCCTGCGCGGTCAGCAGCGCCTGGTGCACGAACGGCGGCAGGCGCGCGGCCTCGCGCTCGGCGAGCTGATCGGCGGCGAAGCGCTCGAAGTCGTGGGCGACGAGCGCGGTGTAGACCGGATGGTCGGGGTGGCGGCTCTGGATCAGCACGCGGCTGGCGGCGTGATGGCGGCCGGCGCGGCCGGCGACCTGCATCAGCGTCGCGAACAGGCGCTCGGGCGCGCGGAAGTCGGCGGCGAACAGGCCGCCGTCCGCGTCAACGACGACCACCAGCGTCAGGCGCCGGAAGTCGTGCCCCTTGGCGAGCATCTGCGTGCCGACGAGCAGGTCGACCTCGCCGGCGTGCGCGGCGTCGATCACCGCCTCGGCGGCACCGCGGTGCCGGGCGACGTCGCGATCGAGGCGGCCGATGCGGGCGCTCGGGAACAGCTCCTGCAGCCCCTCCTCCAGGCGCTGCGTGCCGCGCCCGAGGCCGGCCAGGTCGATGTTGCCGCAGTCGGGGCAGGCGCGCGGCACGCGCTGGTCGGCGCCGCAGTGGTGGCAGACCAGCCGGTAGCGTGAGCGCGGGCCGGCGGGCGCGGCCTCGTCGGTGCGCGGCGGCGCGCCGATCCGATGCATCACCCGGTAGGCGTCGCACTGGTCGCACTTCGACAGCCAGCCGCAGGCGCCGCAGGTGAGCACCGGCGCATAGCCGCGCCGGTTGAGGAACAGCAGCGCCTGCTCGCCGCGGGCGATCGTCGCCTCGACCTCGGCGATGGTGCCCTCGGTCAGCCCCTGCCGGAGCGTGGCGCCGCGCAGCGGCACCCGCAGGACCGTCGGCAGCGCCGCCCCGCCGGCCCGCAGCTTGAGCGTGGCGAGCCGGTAGCGGCCGCGGCGCACCGCATGCCAGGTCTCGAGCGAGGGCGTGGCCGAGCCGAGCACGATCGGCAGCCCGCGGCGCGAGGCGAGCGCGATCGCCAGGTCGCGCGCCGAGTAGCGGGCACCCTCCTGCTGCTTGAACGACGCGTCGTGCTCCTCGTCGACCACGATGGCGACCAGCCCGGGCAGCGGCGCGAGCACCGCCAGCCGGGTGCCGAGGACGATGCGCGCGCGCCCCTCGGCGGCGGCGAGCCAGTGCGCGGCGCGCTCGGCGTCGGGCATGTCGCTGTGCAGGACGGCGAGCGGGTAGGCCGGGAAGCGCTCGCGGATCCGGTCGGCCAGCCCCGGGGTCAGCGCGATCTCGGGCACCAGCACCAGGGCCTGCGTCGCGGGCCCGGTGGCCAGACGGCGTTCGAGCCACCGGAAGTAGACCTCGGTCTTGCCGCTGCCGGTGATGCCGTGGAGCAGGTGCACGGCGTGGCCGTCGACCGACTCGATCGCGGCGAGGGCCGCGATCTGCTCGTCGTTCGGCGGATGGCCGGGGGCGGGGGCGGGGTCGGGCGCGGGGTCGGGCGCGGGGGC
>CAIUGQ010000106.1 GCA_903898725.1 uncultured Burkholderiales bacterium
CGAGGCCCGTCGGCTCGGACTGTCGGCGGTCGCGATCGGCGGCATCGACCGGGACAACGCCCATCTGCCGATCGAGGCCGGTGCGGACGCGGTCGCCGTGATCACGGACCTGTTCGGCGTCGGTGACCCGACAGCGGCGGCCCGCATCCTGCGAGCACGCGTGCATGCAGCGCTTGCGCGGCGCGAGGACGCCGCAGGCTGAGCCGCCCGCGGCAGCCTCGCCTCCCGCTCACCAGGGCACGAGCGGCACCACCGCCACGACGCGCGCGTCGGTCGAATCGATCAGGACCGTGCCGTCGCCGGCCGGACCGCGCAGCGGCAGGTAGCGCAGCCTTTCCTCGGGCAGGCCGCTGCGCGCGACGTGCGCGTCGATCTCCGCGAGACGCGTCGGGTTCAGTGCCCGCAGGCGGGAGACCGGCAGCGCCCGATCGAGCGCCGTCGCCGCCTCGCTCGCATAGTCGACGTAGAGCTTGGGATGGTGCTGCAGGTCGCGGCCCTGGTTGACGGCCTCGATCGCGATGCGCAGCTGCTCCTCCAGGTCGGTGGGCTGGCGCGCCGCGACCCAGCGCGGGCGCATCGGATCCATCCGTGCATGCGGGTTGTCGGCACCGGCGAGACGGTCCTGCTCGCGCAGGTCCGCGGGTGCGGTCACCTCGAAGCGGTCCTTGACCAGCACGACGAATGCCGGACGCCCGACGTACAGCGTGTGCACGCCGTAGGCGAGCGCGGCCAGCTGCAGCGCGAAGATCGTGGCCAGGTCCCACTTCAGACGCGGCTTGCGCCGGTCGTAGACGATCAGCGTGAACAGGGGCCCGACGACCACGTCGACGCCGACCAGGATCCACAGGATCGCGCCGACGCCGAAGACCTGCGCCAGCGGACCCGGATACCACGGGCCGAACACCAGCGCCGACACCAGCGCAACGACCGCCAGGCACGCCAGCAGGTGCAGGCCCGCAGCCCGGACACGTTCGCGAAGGCCGCCGCCGGCGGGCGGTGCCGGAGGACGCGGTACCGCGAACGCCGCGACGTCGACGGCCATCGGGCGGGTCTGGTCTCCCGGAGAGGGTTCGGCGCTTCGATCGAGGACGGCACGACGTAGCATTCGAATTGGGCGGGTGTTGCTGTATTGATCGAACGATTCTAGGAGCGGGGGTCGGACGTGCCCGCGTCGACCGATGGACGGCCAGCGCCGGGGCTTCGATCGGAGCACCTGCCGCGCGACACGCCACAAAGGCGGCGCAGTTCAGCCGCCGGCGACGCGTGCGCGAAGCGCCCTGTCGGTCGCCGGGGCGTGCGTCAGGGCACGCGGCTGGTTCACGAAACTCAGCACGAAGCTCGCGGCGAGGCACTCGGCCCCGGCAAGCAGCAGCGTCGCCGCGGGAATGGCTGCACGCATGGTCCGCGACGGGTCGAGACCCGTTAGGCCGACCTGGGTCCACTCGAGGACCGACATCACGCCCGCACCGAAGCCGAGCCCCATCAGCGCGATGCCTGCCAGCAGCCCGCGCTCGAGCGTGAAGACGCGCATCATCGCCCGGTAGCCCGGACCTCGCGGCAGGTGGCCGGCGGCGACGCCCACGGCCTTCGTGATCACCGCGAGCATGCTGAGCTGCAGCCCGAGGATCGAGGCGGTCGCGGCATAGAGCAGCGTGTGGATGTCCAGCCCCACGCCACCGATGCGGACCGGCCCGACCGTGAGCACCATCGACGCGAACGCACCCGTCGTCAGCAGCGCGAGCCCCGGATAGAGCAGCAGCCAGCGCGGGCTGAACATCAGCAGCAGGCGCAGGTGACGCCAGCCGTCGCGCCAGCTGCGAAGGTGCGGCGGACGGTCCCGGCCATCGCGCGCCAGCGTCGTCGGCACCTCGTCGATGCGCAGGTCCGCGAGACTGGCCCGCATCACCATCTCGCTGGCGAACTCCATTCCCGGGGACGTCAGGCCGAGCGCGAGGATCGCCTCGCGGTCGAAGGCGCGCAGCCCGCAGTGGAAGTCACCGATGTCCGTGGTAAACAGCATGCGGCCGATGAAGGACAGCACGGGGTTGCCGAGCCAGCGGTGCAGCCGCGGCATGGCGCCGGGCTCGATGCCGCCGGCGAACCGGTTGCCCATCACGAGTTGTGCCCCGGCCCGCAGCCGTTCGACGAAGCCGTCGAGATGCTCGAAGTCGTAGCTGTCGTCGGCGTCGCCCATCACCACCCAGCGACCGCGCGCCGCGCGCAGCCCGCCGGCGATGGCTGCGCCGTAGCCCCGGTCGGAGACGTGCACGACCGTGGCGCCGGCGGCGATGGCCAGTTCCGGCGATCCGTCCGTCGAGCCGTTGTCGGCGACGATCACCTCGCCCTCGATGCCGGCCCGCTCGAAGTACGCCCGTGCCTTGGCCACGCAGACCGAGACGGTACGGGCCTCGTTCAGGCACGGCATGACGACCGACAGCGTCGGCACCGCGAGCGCATGCGCGGCGCCCGCGGCAAGCCCGCCCGCCCTCGTCATCGCCTGCGCTGCGGCCTCGCTCATGAAGGTGTCCCGTGGATGCGGGGAAGTCTGTCCGAGCGTGGCGGCCGCCGACGACGTCAGCCGATGATCGGACCGCCAACGAGGCCGAATGGCCGGTCGCGCGGCGTCAGCGACCGGCATCGCCCTGCGTCCGCGCGACGACCGGTCCGATCGCGAGCGACCGCAGCCCGTCGATCTCGGGCCTGTCGCGCATCATGGACGGTCGCGCTCGCCGTACCCGGCCACCGGCGCGCGGAACGCGATACCGGCGCGCCCAAGCAGGGGCACCGCCTCGTCGGGACGCCTGGCATGCAGGAAGTACGGCAGATAGTCGTCGCGGCGCCGCTCGAGGTAGTCCATGTAGCGCTCGAGATGCACGCCGGGCGCGCCGAAGGTGCAGAACGCCGCGACCCGCCGGGCCGGCTCGGGGCACACCATCCACGTCGGCAGCCGCGACTCGAGCGCGGGGTGCAGCGCGACCTTCGGCGCGGCGCGCAGCCGCCGCGCGTTGCCGCTGTGCGTCAGGCGCAGGTTCCAGAAGACCAGATCGCCGAAGCGGCTGTCGACGTCGATGATCCGGCCGCTCGAGTGGTCGGGCGCGTCGTGCGACCCGACCCGCACCTTCAGGCCGCCGGACAGACGATCATGGTCCTGCATGTACAGGCCGCAGCGCACCAGCCCGTACGGCCCGCGCCAGTCGTCGTGCGAGGCGTCGAGACGACCGGCGTTGTCCTTGTGGAAGCCGCGCGGGCCGCTGCCGAACTGCACCGACGAATCGCCCCAGTACACCGGACTCGGAACACCCAGCAGCGCGCGCACGACGCGCTGGACGGCGTCGCCGAAGAACAGGTGCTCCCACGGGCCGAGCTCGCGGACCGCGAGCAGGTCGCCGAGCAGGAAATCGACGCCCGGGAATGCGGGCACGTGCATCACCGCGCCGCGCGCCCGCGCGGCCTCGAGTCCGGCGAAGGCGGCGGCCCGCAGCGCGTCGCGCTCGGTATCCGGCAGCAGGCCCCGCACCACCACCAGGCCGTCCCGGCGAAATCGCTCGACCGTGTCCTCGAGCGAGGACCGTTCCGCCTGCGGCTCCGCCGCCGGCACCGCGTACCGGGCGTTCACGCGAGCAGCTCCCACGCGAGCGGCGTGCCGGCCGGCAGATCGCGCCCGGCGCGGCGACCGATCACCGAGCCGAGGAACCGCGGCGGCAGGCCGTGGCCGGGCCGGATCGCGCGGACCGCGCCGGCGTCGAGCGGCTCGCCGGCGCGCAGGTCGCGCACCACGTAGAGCGAGCGGCGGAACTGCAGCGACTCGGTCTCGGACGCGGTGGCGCCGTAGCGGACCGCGCCGATCGCGAGGCTCGCGCGCTCGGTGTCCTCGCGAAGCTGGCGCAGTTCCTGCGGTTCCATCGAGAAGCTCGCGTCGACACCCCCGTCGGCACGACTGAGCGTGAAGTGCTTCTCGATCATCGTCGCGCCCAGCGCGACCGCCGCCACCGCCACCCCGCAGCCCATCGTGTGATCGGACAGGCCGACCTCGCAGCCGAAGGCGGCGCGAAGGTGCGGGATGGTGGCGAGGTTCGTGTCGCGCGGCGACGCGGGATACGTGCTGGTGCACTTGAGCAGCACCAGATCGCGGCAGCCGGCGTCCCGGGCCGTGCGCACTGCCTCGTCGATCTCGGCGAGCGTGGCCATGCCGGTCGAGACGATCATCGGGCGCCCGGTGGCCGCCGTCTTGCGGATCAGCGGCAGGTCGGTCACCTCGAACGACGCGATCTTGTAGGCCGGCACGTCGAGCGTCTCGAGGAAGTCGACCGCGGTCTCGTCGAACGGCGTGCTGAAGCAGGCCAGCCCCGCCGCCGCCGCGCGCGCCATGATCGGCGCGTGCCACGCCCAGGGCGTATGGGCCTCGCGATACAGGTCGAAGAGCTGACGGCCGTGCCAGGGGCTCGACGGGTTCTCGATCACGAACCCCGGCCGCCGGCTGTCGAGCGTCATCGTCTCGGCGGTGTAGGTCTGCAGCTTGATGGCATCGGCGCCGCACGCGGCCGCAGCGTCGACGATCTCCAGCGCGCGATCCAGCGATCCGTTGTGGTTGCCGGACAGCTCGGCGATCAGGTAGGGCCGATGCCCTGCGCCGATCTCGTGGTCGAGGATCTTCATGGTCGGATTCCGATGGAAGTCGTGCGGACGCCGTCGATGCGGCGCGCGAGGCGATCCGGTTCGCCGCGGTAGCCGGCGCGGCCGAACAGCCGCAGGGACGCGTCGTTGCCAGGCAGGACGCGCGCGACGCTCTCGAGCGGCGCGCCGAAGGCGTCGGCCGCGGCGGCCTCGCCGGCCGCGAGCAGCCGCTCGCCGAGGCCCAGGCCGAGGAGTTCGGGGTCGAGGTAGAGCGAGACTTCGGCGCGCCCCGTGTCCAGGCGGTCGAAGCGGATGCTGCCGACGTCGAGCGCGCCGAGCCGCCCCACCCACAGCCTGCGCGCCGGGTCGGCGAGCACGCGCGCGAACCAGCGCAGGTGATCCTCGGCGGCGATCGGTGCCGGGTCGCCGGAGACGGCCCGCACCGCGGCATGGTTGCGCCAGCCCAGCAGCTTCATCGCGTCTTCCGGACCGGCCGGTCGAAGCGTCAGCGCATCGCGCATCAGGGACGCGGCGACCCGCTGCGCGCCGCGGCCGTCGACCAGGGCCACCGCGCGTTCGGCGAGCGCACGCCTCGCCTCGGGCGCATCGAGCAGTGCGCGCAGCGCGGTGGCGAGGGGCGGCAGCTCGGTGTCGTGCACCGTGTTCTGCCCCGTGTTCTGCCCCGTGCTTTGCCCCGTGTCCTGCACCTCTTCCAGGCGCGCGGCGAGCACGGCGCCGGAACGCCCGAGCAGATCGATCACCGGCCGCTGGTTGTCGGCGAGCACGAGCGCGATCGACGGCGCGCCGACGCGGCAGCGCTCCCAGGCCGCGCCGCCCCCGGCGCCGACCTGCAGGTCGTGCCGCGCGAAGAAGGCCGCGAGATCGGGCGCATCGACCGTCAGGGTCGCGTCCGCCTCGCGGCAGGCCGCACGCAGCGCGTCGAGGCGCGGATTGGCGCGCGTGGTCGCGACCTCGATCGGACCTTCGAAGCCGGCTTCTCGACGACAGGCGTCGAGCACGCGCGCGCTGGCACCGCCCGGGTCGGTGCCGCCGGTGAACACGCCGATGCTGCGCGCGGCCCCCTCGCCCGGATCGCAGCGGCGCACGGCCCGGTAGGCTGGCCCGAGCATCGCGAACCGGGGGCCGAGCAGCCAGCGCGGCTCGCGCCGCAGCCAGGGCGCGTAGGTGGCCCGCGCCAGCGCGTCGCGGTTCGCGTCGAGCAGCGCATCGGCCGCGAGCGGCCGGTCGGCGAGGTCGTCGATGGCGAGCAGCCGGGCACCGGTCGCCTGCCGGATCGCATCGTGCCAGACCGCGTCGAGCCGGTAGTGATCGACGACGATCCAGTCGATGCGCCGGTCCGCCAGCGCCGCGGCGGTCAGCCGCGCATCGTGTTGCGGATCGTCCGGATCGTCGATCCAGCGGACCGTCGACGCCGCGTCGCGCAGCAGATGCGCCGCGGTGCCGTCGCCGCGCGCGCACACCAGCCATGCGTCGGCCCCCTGCTCGCGCAGCGCGGCCGCGAGCGACAGGCATCGCACGAGATGGCCGGCACCGAGCACGGCCGAGGCGTCGGCGCGCAGCGCCACGCCGAGGCTCACGCGCCCCCCGAGGGTCGCCACGGCATGCGCACCGGCACGCCCGCCTCGGCGAGCGCGGCCTTCGCACCCGCGGGGGTGCGTTCGGTGAAGTGGAACATGCTCGCCGCCGCGACAGCGGACACCCCCGCGCTGCAGACGGCGTCCACCAGATGCGTATAGTCGCCGGCGCCGCCGGAGGCGATCACGGGGATCGAGACCTCGCGCACCGCCCGCTCGAGCAAGGGCATGTCGTAGCCGGTCATGGTGCCGTCGCGCTCGATCGAGGTCACCAGCAGCTCGCCCGCGCCCCGCGCCTCGAGCTCGACGACCCACTCGGCGAAGTCGCGGCCGGTATCGCGCGAGCCCGCGTGGCTGAAGCAGCGCCAGCCCCCGGCGCCGTCGGGGCGCACGTCCACGCTCGCGACCAGGCACTGTGCACCGTGCCGCCGCGAGATCGCGTCGGCGAGCGACGGATCCTCGTGGAGCGCGGTGTTCACGCACACCTTGTCGGCGCCGGCCCGCAGCAGCCGCTGCACCTGATCGATGCTGCGGATGCCGCCGCCGACCGTCAGCGGCACGAAACACGCCGCGCCGAACTCCTGGACCGACTCGTAGTCCGGTTCGCCGCCACGATGCCCGAGCACGTCGAGCAGCATCAGCTCGTCGACCTCGCGCTGGTTGTAGACCTTGATCGCGGGCAGCGCCGGGCCGATGCGGCGCGTGCTGTCGAACCCCACGCCCTTGACCAGGCCCACCTGCCGCCAGAGCAGCGTCGGGATGACGCGGACCTTCAGCACGCGCCACACCCGAGGAAGTTGGCCAGCACCCGCAGCCCCGCGCGCGAGCTCTTCTCGGGGTGGAACTGCGTGCCCCAGACGGTGCTGCGGCGCACGGCCGCGGCGAAGCGCACGCCGTGCTCGGCGGTGGCGATCACGTCCGCCGGATCGTCGGCGACGAGCGCGTAGCTGTGGACGAAGTAGACGTCGGTGCCCGCGCCGAGCCCGTCGAGCAGCGGATCGACACCCTCCGGTGTGATGCCGTTCCAGCCGACGTGCGGGGTGCGGAGCCCGCAGCCGAGCGAGCGCAGGTGCCTGACGCGGCCGGGCACCAGGCCGAGGCCCGGCACCGGCTCGCCGCCGTTCGCATCGGCGCCTTCGTCCGAGCTGTCGGCGAGCAGCTGCATCCCGACGCAGATGCCGAGCAGCGGCCGGCCGCGACCGAGCACCGCGTCGCGCAGCGCATCGGTCCAGCCGCCCGCATCGAGCAGCCGTCGGCAGTCGGCGAAATGCCCGACGCCCGGCAGCACCAGGCAGTCCATGCCGTGCACGTCGAGCGCACGGGTCACCGCCACCGGCTCGGCGCGCAGCATCGACACCGCCTCGAGCACCGAGCCGAGGTTGCCCACGCCGTAGTCGAGCACGCCAACCTTCATCGCGTATCGGGGTTGTCGTCGTTGAGCTTGATCGGCGTGCCGTCACGGTGCTTGAGCACCGCCCCGCTCGCGTCGCGCCGGAAGATCTTCTTGTTCGTGAAGGTGTCGCACACGCGGATGAACTCGTCGACGCCGAGGTCCAGGGGACGCAGGATGTCCTCCAGGGACTTTCCGAGGTACGTCCACGGGAAGCGTCCGTCGAGCCGGCGGACCACGTCGAGGCCGTCGCGGCGCGTCAGCCGTCCGCGGCGGATGTGCAGGCAGGCATGGTCGGTGGCCCGGCCGAAGCCGAACTTGAGGTACTTGAAGTAGTCGTGGATACCGGTGTGGTGGTTGTCGAGGTTCTCGTAGCCCACCATCGAGCCCTCGACGGCCTGCGGCCAGGACTCGAAGCCGTGGGCCTGCGCGATCAGCGCGTTCGACAGCCCGTCCCAGGGCAGGTAGTGCCCGAGGAAGAGCCCGGTGACGCCGACCCGCGCGAGCGCATCGTCGTCGGGATAGGTGTAGGGGATCAGGTGGCGGGATTCGATGCCGTCGATCCCGACGAGGTCGGTGACCCGCATGCCGAGCAGGCCGCCGAACTCCTCCAGCCAGCGCCGGTTCAGCACGTTGTTGTCGGCCGCGGCCGCAGGACCGCCGTACTCGTTCTGCGAGTTCTCGCCCCAGACGATCAGCGGCACGTCGAACTGGACCGCCGCGCGCACCGGGATCGTAAAGATGCCGACGTGCTCGGGCCACGAGATGTCGCCGACCTGCAGCAGCCCGATCCGGTTGAGCTTGGCGCGCACCACCGGGTTCGGCGACATCTCGATGTGGTCGACCCCGAGCCGCTTGAGGTTGTCGATGTTGCGCCGCCCGATCGGGGACAGGTCGCAGGTGGTCGAGGTCACGCACAGCGGGTTCAGCCCGAGCTGCAGCATGCGCACCACCTGGTAGGTGCTGTCCTTGCCGCCGCTGACCGGCACGATGCAGTCCCAGTGACTGCCGTTGCCGCGACGGTAGCGTTCGAGGACCGTCAGCAGCTCGGTGCGGCGCGCCTCCCAGTCGACGACCTTGCGCCGCTCGTAGCTGCGGCAGGCGTTGCAGACGCCCTCGTCGTCGAAGAGCAGGTCCGGCTTGGTGTCCGGCATCACGCACCGGCGGCAGTAGGTCAGCATCGCGGCTCGCCCTCGTCGCCGGTGCGCTCCAGCAGGAACCAGGTGATGTCGTCCTGGGGGAAGGCCGGGTCACGCCGGTAGGCGAACCCGTAGTCCACCAGCCGCAGCGACGGATGCCGATCGAGCAGCTCGCCGGCGAAGTCGCGCTTGAACAGGCGGTCGGCGTGTCCGCGGTACGGCACCGCGACCGGGGTGGGGTTGTAGTACTCGGCGACCAGCAGGTAGCGGCCGCAGGCGCCGTGCAGCGCGTCGTAGACCGACGGCAGCGCCTCGGGCGCGACGTGGATCAGGACGCCCTTGATCAGCACGAGGTCGAAGCGCCGGGTGGGCGGGTACTCGATGATCGAGCCGCAATGGACGTTGGCCGGCGGCACCACATCGGCGAGCTGCCGGGCCGCCTCGGCGTTGATCTCGATGGCATGCAGGTCGATGCCGGGGTGCAGCAGCTGCAGCGCCTTGAGGTTCATCCCGACGTTGGCGCCGAACTCGATGCAGTCGCGCGGCCGCCCGGCGCGCCGCAGCGCATTCGCGAAGAACGCCAGGTTCGACGCGAGCAGCGCCGGCCCCTGATTGCGGTCGATGTAGTCGACGCCGAATTCGCCGGCCCAGAAGGCTTCCTGCCGGGTCGACCAGGTCTGCGCCAGACCGGTCCCGTTGGTGTCGCTCAAGATCGCTCCTTGTGGTCGAGGGCCGCGAACATCCGCTCGGCGCGCGCCCAGTCGTCGGGTGTGTCGATGTCCTGCACGCGCCAGTGGGGCAGCTCGAGCGGCAGCGTCCCCGTCGACAGGATCGGATGCTGCGCGAGCCATGCCGATGCGCGGCCCCAGTAGAACTGCCCGGCGTCGTGCAGCGCGGGCTCCAGGTCCTGCGAGCGTGTCGCGACCAGGCTCGGATCCAGCATCTCGATCCGCCCGGCCGCATTCACCCTGAGCGCGCGCTGGATCGGATAGACGTAGCGGGTCACGGTGGCGACGTAGTCGCAGCCCTCGTGTTCGATCATCGACGCGCCGCGCCGCAGGTCGTCCTCCTGCACGAAGGGCGCGGTCGCGTACAGGCAGCAGGCATAGACCGGTGCCGCGCCGTCCGCGGCGAGCCGCTCCAGTGCATGCGCGATCACCGGCACGGTGGGGGTCGTGTCGCCCGACAGCGCCGGTGGCCGCATGAACGGCACGTCGGCGCCGAACGCGCGCGCCGTCTCGGCGATCTCGGGGTCGTCGGTCGAGACCACCACCCGGTCGAAGCAGCCCGACCCGATCGCCGCGCGGATCGACCAGGCGATCATTGGCCGGCCGGCGAACTCGCGCAGGTTCTTGCGCGGGATCCGCTTGCTGCCGCCACGCGCCGGAATCACCGCGACCTTCATCGGGACACCGCGTCGCGCAGCGCGTCGGCGGCGGCGTCGAGCTGCGCGTCGGTCAGCGAGGGGTGCAACGGCAGCGTCAGCGCCCGGCTCGCGTAGCGCTCGGCCTGCGGGAAGTCGCCGGGCGCGAAGCCGAGCGCGCGGTAATACGGCTGCAGATGCACCGGCGCGTAGTGGACCTGCACGCCGAAGCCCGCGGCCCGCATCGCGTCGTAGGCGCCGCGACGGTCGATGCCGCAGCGCGCCGCGTCGATGCCGACCACGTACAGGTGCCAGGAGGAGGTGTCCTGCGGACGGAGCCAGGGGCGCTCGATCGGCAGGCCGGCGAGGCGCTCGTCATAGCGCGCGGCGAGCGCACGGCGGCGTGCCAGGAACGCGTCGAGCCGGCCGAGCTGGCTCGAGCCGAGGGCGGCCTGCAGGTCGGTCAGCCGATAGTTCCAGCCGAGCGCCTGCTGCTCGTAGACCCACGGGCCTTCGGGCGGCTCGACCATGTCGGCCGGATCCCGGACCAGGCCGTGCGAGCGCAGCATCGCCATCGTCTTCGCCAGCTCCGGGTCGTCGGTCAGCGCCATGCCGCCCTCCCCCGTCGTGACGATCTTCACCGGGTGGAAGCTGAACACCACCACGTCCGCGTGCAGGCCTGCGCCGACCGGCACGCCGCGATGGCTGGCGCCGATCGCATGGGAGGCGTCCTCGATCACCCGCACGCCGTGGCGCCGGGCGAGCGCGGCGATCGCCGTCATGTCCGCGGGCTGGCCGCACAGATGCACCGGCACGATCACCTTGGGCAGACGCCCGCGTGCCGCGGCCTCGTCGAGCTTGCGCTCGAGCGCCTCGGGGCACATCGTCCAGGTCCGCGGATCGATGTCGACGAAATCGACGTCGGCCCCGCAGTAGCGCGCGCAGTTGGCCGACGCGACGAAGGTGATCGGCGAGGTCCAGAGCAGGTCGCCCGGCCCGAGACCGAGCGCGGCGCACGCCAGGTGCAGGGCCGCGGTCGCGCTGCTGCACGCCACGGCGTGCGCGGCGCCGACCCGTTCGGCCACCGCGCGCTCGAAGGCGGGCACGGCCGGCCCCTGGGTCAGGAAGTCCGAGCGGAGCACCGCGACGACCGCCTCGACATCGTCGTCGGCGATCGACTGCCGGCCATAGGGAATCACCGAGCGGCCTCCGCCAGTTCCGGCGCCTTCGCCTCGATCCACGCGCGCAGCGATTCGACGCTCATCCACTGGTCGTTGGCGTCGCTGGAGTAGCTGAACCCCTCGGGCACCCGCTTGCCCGCGCCGATCCGATGCGGGTCCTCGCTCCAGCCGCGGATCGAAGGCAGGATCGTGTAGTGGTCGGGGTATTCCCAGGTGTACATCGCGTCGTCGGCGCTGATCATCTGCTCGTGCAGCTTCTCGCCCGGCCGGATCCCCGTCACCTCGAGCCGCGCGTCGGCGGACACCGCACGCGCGATGTCGCGGATGCCGATCGAGGGGATCTTCCGGACGTAGGTCTCGCCGCCGGACATGTCGCCGACGGCGTGCCAGACCATCTCGACCGCCTGCTCGAGCGTGATCATGAAGCGGGTCATGCGCAGGTCGGTCACCGGCAGCACGCCGGTGTCGCGGATCGACAGGAAGTGCGGGATCACGGAGCCGCGCGAGCCCATCACGTTGCCGTAGCGGACGACGGAGAACCGCGTGTCGCGGGCCCCGGCGTACGAGTTGCCCGCGATGAAGATCTTGTCGGAGGCGAGCTTGGAGGCGCCGTAGAGGTTGGTCGGGCTGCTGGCCTTGTCGGTCGAGAGCGCCACGATCCGCCGCACGCCCTTGTCGATGCATGCGTCGACGAGGTTCATCGCCCCCATCACGTTCGTCTTGACGCACTCGAACGGGTTGTACTCGGCGATCGGCACGATCTTGGTGGCCGCCGCGTGGACGACGACGTCGACCCCGTCGAGCGCCCGGTAGAGCCGCTCGCGGTCCCGGACGTCCCCGATGAAGAAACGCACGCGCGAATCGTTCTGGAAGCGCTTGGCCATCTGCCACTGCTTCATCTCGTCGCGCGAGAACACGATGATCCGCTTCGGATCGTGACGGGCGAGCGTCATCGGAACGAAGGCGTTGCCGAACGAACCGGTGCCGCCGGTCACGAGGATCGTGGAGTTCTTGAGCATTCGAGAGGCTTCCATCGTCGTTGCAGCGGCCCGCGGCGGGCGCGCCCGCGACCCGGGCGCATGCCCCGGCGTCGTGCGACCTATTCTCCGGTCACGCCCGAAGCACAGCCGACGGTGGCGGACAGACGCGACCCCTCGTCCGAAGAGTGGCAGCCCGAAACCATCCCCGCAACACGGCCGTCGCGACGGCGCGCCGCCAGATCGACCACCTCCACGCCGCGCTCGGCGAGCCGACGGGCCAGCCAGGCGAGCACCGTCCGCGAGGCGGCGCCGGGCTCGTGCGGCTCGTCGCCCGGGTAGGGGGGGTTGAAGCTCAGCACCCAGTCGAGCACCGCCCGCCCCCGGGCGTCGAGCGTCCCGGCGAACCCGTCGCGATGGAAGAAGTGCGGGCCGCGACCGTCCAGGCCGTGGACGAGGATGCGCGAGGCGCCGAGCCGGTGGGCGATCTGCACCGCCGCCAGCACCGAGGTCGGGCCCTGGACGATCCAGGGCTCGTCGGGATCGGCCATCCGGTCGACCGCCGGGCGCCAGTAGCGTTCGTCGCGGTCGCGCTCCCCCCCGGGGAAGATCACCTCGCGCAGCAGTGCCATGCGGCCGTCCGGGTCGAGCGCCGCAGGCGGCGGGCCGTCCGGTTCGACGTTCTTGAGCACCAGCCGGGCGCCCGGGTGCCGGACGGCGACGAGGTCGATCATCGCGCGCATCTGCGCGAGGTTCTCCTCGAAGCTCAGTGCGTTCGGGATCGCGCAGCCCCCGGTGGCCGGGAACAGCTCCGTCATGTACAGGTCGATCCGCAGGGGCAGCAGCGCGCCCGAGTTGATCGCGATGCTGACGTCTCCGGGCGCGATCGCGGCCATCGTGTCGAGCACCGACGCGCCGTTGCCGAGCACGTGCACGGTCCGGCCCCGGACCGTGCCGTCGGGCAGCAGCGAGCGGGCCGTCACCGACGCCGCGCCGTGGACCCGGCACGCGCGCTCGTGGCGCTGGCGGCGCTCGCGCAGGATCGCCGCGGCGGCCAGGGGCCAGACGCCGGGCACGCGGCTCGCGCGCTCCAGCGTCCAGCCCTTCACGCGCTCGATCAGGGTGCTCGGCACCTTCACGATTCGCACTCCGGCTCGAGCGCGGGCACGCGCAGGCTCCCTGCGGGCAGCAGGCGGCCGTCGCGCAGCTCGAGCACCTGCGAGCAGCCCGACAGCGTCGACAGCCGGTGCGCGACCGTCACCACCGTCACGGTCTCGCCCAGCGCCTCGAGCGTCTGCATCACCGAACGCTCGGTCTCGGTATCGAGCGCGCTGGTCGCCTCGTCGAGGATGAGGACATCGGCACGCTTGTAGAGGGCTCGCGCGATGCCGATCCGCTGGCGCTGGCCGCCCGACAGCCTCGCGCCCCGCTCCCCGGCCGACGCCGACCAGCCGCCCGGCATGGCCTCGATCGCGTCGACGATCTGGGCGCGCCGCGCCGCGTCGAGCACCCTCGCGCGATCGATCCGGTCGGGCGGGACACCGAACGCGATGTTCTCCTCCATGCTGCAGTCGACGATGTGGATCGTCTGGGGCACCTGCGCGATCCGCGCCTGCCAGCGGCGGCGTGAGGTCTCGTCCAGCGGCACGCCATCGACGCTCAGCAGGCCGACGTCCGGCGCCAGCAGCCCGGCGAGCACGTCGAGCAGGGTGCTCTTGCCGCCGCCCGAGGTGCCGATCACGCCGATCCGCGAGCCGCGCGGGATCGTCAGCGACACGTCCCGCAGCACCCACGGGCCGCCCGGGTCGTAGCGGAAGCCGACGTTCTCGAGCCGGACGGCCTCCCGGAACGGGATCGGCTCGACCGCCGCGTCGGCCGAGGCGTCGGGCTCGGGCTGATCGAGCAGGACGAGCGTCTCGCGCAGCGTCGGCTGGGCCCCCGACAGGCTGCTGTACGACCAGTAGGCTTCCTGCAGCAGGGGCAGCATCCGCTGCGCCGCCAGCGCGAGTCCGCCCAGGGTGGGCAGCGCCCCGGCCAGCCCGTCCTCGCCGCGACCGAGCAGGAAGGCGAGCCCCGCGATCAGCGTCATGCCGAGGGCCTCGATCGCATAGCGAGGACTCTGCCCCAGGAACTGGACCCGGGCCTGCGCGCGCCGCAGCCTGCGGTCCTCGCTCGCGAAGATCCGGCCGTAGTGCGCCTGCGTGCCGTCGAGCAGCACGTCGCGAATGCCGCCCAGCCCCTCCTGCAGCGTGCGGATCACGCGGGTCGAGGCCTGGGCGGCCACCTCTCCGTGACCGATGATCCGCTTGCGCGAGAGCACGGCGATCACGCCGTAGACCGCGACGAACCCGCCGAACGCCGACAGCGCCGCGAACGGCCGCCAGACGACCAGCGCGGCCACGACCGCAGCCAGCAGCAGCGAGGCGTTGACGATCGACAGCGCCGGCGACAGCACCTGGTGGATCACCACGTTCGATTGGCTCGTCACGCCCGCGATGACCTCGCTGCTGTGCCGCTTCAGGTGGACGGCATAGGGCTGGTGCAGGGTCCGCCTGAAGATCGCCTCGTCCAGGTCCGCGCCGGTGGCGAATGCCCAGGCGCAGGAGGCGCGCAGCAGGCCGATCCGGAATGCGCCCGCCACCACCGCGGTCGCGGCGAACACCACGCTGAACAGGATCCGGACGCCTTCCGGGTCGGTCGCGCCGAACCGCGCCAGCCATCCGCCGACACGCTCATCGGCGAGCAGCGCCTGAGGATCGGCCAGCGCGGCGAGGAAGGGCAGCACCGCCCCGATCGCGAGCACCTCGGCCGTTGCCGTCACGGCGGTCAGCGCCAGCAGCGCCGCGGCCTGCACGCGGCGGCGCGCGTCCAGGTGCCGCCACAGGCGGCGCAGCGGCGGCAGCAGGCTGGCCAGCGGCGGGTCGGCGGCGCTATCGGACGGGAGGTCGCGGGACGGCATCGGGGTTCAGGTGGAGCGCGCTGCGGGCGCACGGAGCCGACCCAATGTACGGGTCCGCCGAACGGGCGCCGGCGCCGTCTGACCGGCGTCGGCGCGGGGCGGCCCGACGGCGGGCGCCGCGCATCGCGGCGCAACGCGGACGCATCGGCGCACCGGGATCAGCCCCCGAGCCCACGCACGAGCACCCGGCGCAGCCGGATCAGGTGGCAGCGGGCTGCGCTCAGCGGCCCGGCATGGCGGGCCTGGATGGTGGCGACCTCGAACTCGTGGCGGGCCCGGACCCGCAGCGGCGCGCTCGACGAGGAGACGCCGCCTTCGCGCATCGCGACGAGGACACGCTCGAGCGTCACCACCGGCACGGGCAGCAGCGCGGCCCGCCACAGCAGGTCGTAGTCGCCGGCGATGCGGAGCCGCGGGTCGAAGCCGCCGAGCCGTTCGAACAGGCCGCGCGGGATGATCGTCGACGGGTGCGGGAAGGCATGGGCG
>CAIUGQ010000107.1 GCA_903898725.1 uncultured Burkholderiales bacterium
CGCCAGCGCGACGGCGCTCCAGCCCGAGGCGATCGCCGCGCGCTGTCGCGACGGATGGGCGCGGGTTCGCACCGCTCGCCTGCGCGCGCCCGCGCGCCGGCATCGCGGCGGGTCGCCCCCGCCCCATCGGGCACCCCGCTCTGCGTCTGGGTGCAGCGTGCCGCGGCGCTCGGGGGCGCGCTCGCGCTGCTCGCGGGCATGAAGCTCGGCTGGGAGGGCACCGCCGCCAACCGGTGCTTCCTGTTCGCCGGCTTGTGCGCGCTGGTCTGGGCCGCGGCCGCGCTGGTCGCGCTGTTCTCGCCGTACCACCCCGAGATCGACGGACTCCGTGACGCCCGGCGCCGTGACAGCGCGGACGGCGGCGACGACCCGTTCGACGATGGGGACGGCGGCGACGGCGGCGACTGAGGCGACGCCCGCGGTGGAACCGCGCCTGCGCCACGGCCGGCGGTTCGTGCCAAACTCGACGTCTCGATTCCCCCCAGACCGGAACAAGGAGACCGATCCATGGCTGAAGCATTCATCGTCGCCGCCGCGCGCACCGCGGGTGGCAAGAAGGGCGGCCGGCTGTCCGGCTGGCACCCCGTCGACCTCGCCGCGCAGGTGCTCGACGCCCTCGTCGACCGCAGCGGCATCGACCCGGCCCTCGTCGAGGACGTGATCATGGGCTGCGTCGGCCAGATCGGCGAGCAGGCGACCGACGTCGCGCGCAACGCGGTCCTCGCCTCGAAGCTGCCCGAGCATGTGCCCGGCACCTCGGTCGACCGCCAGTGCGGCTCCTCGCAGCAGGCCGTGCACTTCGCCGCCCAGGCAGTGATGTCCGGCACGATGGACGTCGTCATCGCCGCTGGCGTCGAGAGCATGAGCCGCGTGCCGATGGGCTCGCCGACGATCCTCGCCGCCAAGAACGGCATGGGCCACTACATGAGCCCGGGCATCCGTGCCAAGTACCCTGGCCCGGACTTCAGCCAGTTCATCGGCGCCGAGATGATGGTGAAGAAGTACGGCCTGACCAAGGCGGACCTCGACGCCTACGCGCTGTCCAGCCACGAGCGCGCGATCGCCGCGACCAAGGCCGGCGCGTTCACCTCTGAGATCGTGCCGCTCGCCGTGCGCCGCGCCGACGGCACCAATGCCGACGAGCTGCACACGATCGACGAGGGCATCCGCTTCGACGCGAGCCTGGCCGGCATCTCGGCGGTCAAGGTGCTGCAGGAAGGCGGCGCGATCACCGCGGCCAACGCCAGCCAGATCTGCGACGGCGCGGCCGGCCTGATGGTGGTCAGCGAGAAGGCGCTCAAGCAGTACAACCTCAAGCCGCTCGCGCGCATCCACCACCTGACGCTCATCGGCCACGACCCGGTGATCATGCTCGAGGCGCCGCTGCCGGCGACCGAGCGGGCGCTGAAGAAGGCCGGCATGAAGATCGACGACATCGACCTGTTCGAGGTCAACGAGGCCTTCGCGTCGGTGCCGCTCGCCTGGCTCAAGGCGCTGGGCGCCGATCGCGACCGCATGAACGTCAACGGCGGTGCGATCGCGCTCGGCCATCCGCTGGGCGGCTCGGGCGCGAAGCTGATGACCACGCTGGTGTACGCGCTGCACGCGCGCGGCAAGCGCTACGGTCTGCAGACGATGTGCGAGGGCGGTGGTCAGGCGAACGTGACCATCCTCGAGCGGCTCTGATCGGCCCGGCCCGTCGGGGCCGGTTCGCTCGCGGGGCGCGTCGCCGGGTTGCCGGTGGCGCGCCCCGGTCGTTTCCGGGGTCGGCGCATCGGCGCATCAGCGCGACGAGGGGTCGCGGGTTACAGGGCGACATCCGGCTTACCGGCGGGGCCGCCCGGGTGACGCGGGCGCGGCCTACCTTGAGCCCTGACCGACGGGCACCCCGCCCGCGGCAACGCCCTCGCGAAAGGTACCGCCATGACCCGCACGCCGTTCCGTGATTCGCTCCTCGCCCTGATGCTGACCACCGCGTCGGCCTCCGCCTTCGCTCACGGCACGATGCCGCGCGTCGACGCCCGCCAGGACCACCAGTCGCAGCGCATCGGGCAGGGCGTGGCGAGCGGCGAGCTCACCGCCCGCGAGGCGGTGCGCCTCGAGCACGGCCAGCGGCGCGTCGAGCATGCCGAGCAGCGCGCGCTCGCCGACGGCGTGGTCACGCGCCGCGAGCAGTTCCGCCTGCACGACCTGCAGCAGGCCGAGAGCCGCCGCATCTACGTGCAGAAGCACGACCGTCAGCGCGCGTACTGACGCGCGCGGAGCCGTCGGTGGGCGGTGCCGTATCCTCGGGGCTTCGAGGGAGCCCCGCTTGGAATTCGACTTCGACGTCCTGACCGCCCACCAGCGCTACAAGCTGATGGCCAGCCTGATCGTGCCCCGACCGATCGCGCTGGTGACCACGCTGGGCGAGGACGGCACCGTGAACGCCGCCCCGTTCAGCCTGTTCAACATGCTCGGCGAGGACCCGCCGATCGTGATGATCAGCATCAACAAGCGCGACGACGACTCGCTCAAGGACACCGCGCGCAACATCCTGCGGACCGGCGAGTTCGTCGTGCACCTGACCGACGAGCCGATCGCCGAGCAGATGCACCGCTGCGGCGACCGGCTGCCGCCCGACGAGAGCGAGGTCGATGCGGTGGGCTTCACCACCACACCCTCGAGCGCGGTCGCGCCGCCCCGGATCGTCGAGGCGCCGGTCGCCTTCGAGTGCCGGCTCTGGGAGCGGCTCGAGACCGAGAGCCGGCACATCCTGATCGGGAAGGTGCTCCGGCTGCATGCCCGCGAGGGGCTGGTCGACACCGAGCGCTGGCGGGTGCGACTGCAGTCGTACTTCCCGGTCGGCCGCTTCGGCGCGAGCTTCTACACCCGCACCCGCGACCGGTTCGCGATCGACGCGGCCGACCTCGAGCCGGCGCGCAACCCGATCGACGAGATCTGAGCGCGGTCCCGGGTCAGAACCCCACGCGCAGCGACAGCCGGGCCGTGCGCGGTTCGGCCGGGTGCACGTGGCGGTCGTCGACGCCGGCGGCCGGCTCGCCGGTCAGCCGGCTCCGATAGAAGTACTCGATGTCGTTCGCCGCGCGGTCGGCGAGGTTGAAGACGTCGAGCAGCAGCTCGACGTGCCGGCTCATCCGATAGCCGATCCGCAGGTCGGCGAGCGTCAGCGAGGCCGACCGGACGGCGCCGTCCTCGACGAGCGGGCGCGGGCCGATGTGGCGGACGTGGAGCCCGGCCGACCAGGGCCCGAGCCGCTGCACGGTGACGCCCAGCGAGGCCACGCGTGACACCGAACCGGGCACGGACGCGCCCGCCGGATCGCCGTCGACGAACCGCGCTTGCGAGGCGGCGAGATCGGCATCGAAGGCCAGCCAGGGCATAGGGAGCCAGCGGGCGCTCACTTCGACGCCGCGACGACGGCTCTCCCGGCTGGGCTCGGTGGTCCCGGCATCGCCCACGAAGACCAGCTCCGAGCCGATCTTCAGACGCCACGCGGCCACCGACGCGACGAAGCCGGGCACCGGTGCCCAGCGCAGTCCGAGCTCGCTGCCGAGGGTCGGCACCAGCCCCTGGACCGGTACCACGGGCTCGCCGGTGCGCGGGTCGACGCGGGTCGTGGTGCCGCGCGCGTCGTTGCTGTGGAAGCCGCGCCCGACGCTCGCGAAGGTCTCCAGCGTCGGGGCTGCCTGCAGGACGACCGCGAGCTTGGGCGACGCCAGCGTCTGCGCGCTGCGGCCCGAGTTGTCGGGCAGCGAGGCGTCGACCCGGTTCTCGAGTTGGTCGACGCGCAGGCCGGCGACGGTGCGGAGCCTGTCCGTCCAGAAGCTGGTCAGCTCGCCGAAGACGCCGGCCTGCGTCGCGTCGACCCGGTCGCTGCGGACCGTCGCCAGCCGCGTGCGGGCTTCGGTGTCGTGCAGACCGACGTCGATGCGGTCGTGGCGGGCCTGCAGGCCGAGCGTGGCCAGCGTCGGCACGCCGGCGGCCTGCGTGCGCCAGGTCCGGGCGATGCGCAGGCCCACCGCGCTGCGGGCGTCGGACTGCTCGAACTGGTCGCCGGTGTCGGGCCGGTCGAGGGTGTAGGTGAAGTTGGAGAACAGCGCGAGCCGGTAGCGCAGGGCCCAGGCGCTCGCCTCGATGCGGCCGTCGTCGAGGCTGCGCCGCACGCTGCCCGACAGGCTCGTGCGCGAGCTCTCGCCGCCGGTGGTCGGATCGAGCGAGCCGAATCGGCCGACGAGACCCGAGTCGATCGCGCGCTGCGGCACCTGGTCGGTCGCGGTCCAGCGCGCGTCGTAGCCCATCAGCGTCAGGTCCTGGCCGTCGGTGGCGGTGCCGCCCGACCAGCGCAGCACCGCGTTGCCGCGGCGCGCCTGCTGGGCGACGTCCCACGGCCCGTCGTTGGCCAGCCCCTCGACGCCGAGCAGCAGGTCGGTGTCGCCGAGCCGCGGCGAGACCGCCCCGAACAGTCGTCGATAGCCGTTGCCGCCCAGGGTGATCTGGCCGATCGGACCCGCGAGCCGCGTGCGCAGCCGGATGTCGGCCGCGCCGGCCGACGAGAAGTCGCCGTCGAACGCGGCGTAGGGGCCCTTGCGGTAGTCGACGCGCTCGACCAGCTCGGGGATCAGGAAGTTCAGGTCGGTGTAGCCGTGGCCGTGTGCATGGGTCGGGAGGTTGACCGGCACGCCCGCGACGGAGGTCGCGAAGTCGGTGCCGTGGTCGAGGTTGAAGCCGCGCAGGAAGTACTGGTTCGCCTTGCCGTCCCCGGAATGCTGGGTGACCAGCAGGCCGGGCACCCACTCGAGCACGTCGGCCGGGCGCAGCGCCGGACGCGCCTGCAGGCGCGCGGCATCGACCGAACCGGCGGAGGCGGTGTCGGTGACGCCGAGGGCATCGGCGGGCGACGCGATCACCTCGACCGCCTGCAGTCGCATGTCGGCGTCGGCCATGCCGGGCGCGGTCTGGGCAGCCGCTGCGCGCGCGGCGAGCAGGACGATCGCGAGCGGCCAGGCCGTACGCCAGGCGCGCGGCGGTTGTTGCTTCGGTCGGTGCTTCGGTCGGTGTGGCGGGAGGGTGTCGGCCATCGGTCGAGTCCGGAAGGGCACGGGCGGACGGGCGCCGTCCGGAGTGTACGGAGACCGGGTCCTCCTGGATGCAGGCCGGGTGAATCGCACGGCGCCGCTGTCTTCCGTGCGTCCAGTCCGTGGTCTCGCCCGTACAGCCATGGAGCCCCCCGTTCCACCGCCCACCTCTGAGAGGAGACCGACGATGCCGAGATCCCTTCCCCGCCCGCGCGGCCTGCTGCCGGCCGCCGCTGCGGCCTCGCTGCTGCTGGCCTGCGCCGTGCCGCCCGCCGGTGCATCGAGCCACCGCGAAGGCCCGTTCATCGCATCGATGCCCAAGGTCGATGCGACCGACCTGTACCTGTTCCGCAGCTACGAGGCGGGGCGCGCCGACTACGTGACGATCGTCGCGAACTACCAGCCGCTTCAGGATCCGTACGGCGGCCCGAACTACTTCTCGCTCGATGCGAACGCGCTCTACGAGATCCACGTCGACAACGACGGCGACGCGAAGGAGGACCTGAGCTTCCAGTTCCGCTTCAAGGAGACGACGCGCGACATCGCGCTCGACGTGGGCGGCAAGCAGGTCGCCATCCCGCTGGTGCAGGCCGGCGCGATCGACGCGATCAATCCGGCGGTGCAGAACCGCCGCGAGACCTTCACCATCGACGTGGTCCGGGGCGACCGGCGCGGCACGCGACAGCCGCTGACCAACGCGAGCACCGGCTCGGCGGAGTTCGACAAGCCGCTCGACCACATCGGCACCAAGACCTTCTCCGGCCAGGGCGGATATGGCGCCTACGCGGCGAAGTTCGTGCACACGGTCGCGATCCCGGGCTGCCAGCCCGGCCGCGTGTTCGTCGGTCAGCGCAAGGACCCGTTCGCGATCGCCGTCGGGCCGATCTTCGACCTGATCAACCTGAATCCGCTCGGAGCGACCACCGGCGGGCGCGACGACCTCGCGGACAAGAACGTGACCGCCATCGTGCTGGAGGTGCCGATCGCCTGCCTGACCCGGGGCGCGGACCCGGTGATCGGCGCATGGACCACCGCGAGCGTGCGCCAGGCGCGGCTGGTGGACGGCACGCCGCGTCCGGGCCTGAACCGCACGACCCAGCAGGGCGGCGCGTGGACGCAGGTGTCGCGGCTCGGCATGCCGCTGGTCAACGAGGTGGTGATCGGGCTCAAGGACAAGGACCGCTTCAATGCCTCGAAGCCGTCGGGCGACGGACAGTTCGCCGACTACGTGACGAACCCGACGCTGCCGGCACTGATCCAGACCCTGTTCCCCTCGGCACTCGCACCGACCAAGTTCCCGCGGCAGGACCTGGTGGCCGCGTTCCTGACGGGCGTGCCCGGACTGAACCGTCCGACGAACGTGACGCCCTCGGAGATGCTGCGCCTGAACACGTCGATCGCGCCGGTGCCGGCCGCGCAGCAGCAGACGCTCGGCGTGCTCGCCGGCGACGCGGCGGGCTTCCCGAACGGACGGCGTCCGGGGGACGACGTGGTCGATGCGTCGCTGCGCGTCGCGATGGGGGTGCTGTGCACGCTGAACGATCCGGCGAAGTTCGGCTGCGTGGCGGGCGACGCCCCGGCGGGTGGCGCGCCGCTGACCGACGGCGTCGGCATCGACGCGACCCGGTTCAGCAGCTTCTTCCCGTACCTCACCACGCCACTGCCCGGCGCCGGTGGCGGCGGGGCGGCGCAATGAGGAGCCACGCCATGTCACGTCCCTTCGTTCACGCGGTCGCCGCGCTCGGCGTCGTCGCGGCGCTGGCCGCCTGCGGCTCCGACAATGACTCGGCGGCGCCGGGGCCCGCGGCCACGGCACCGCCGCCGGCCGCGGCCGCACCCGACGACGGCATCCCGTCCTCGGCCTTCGGATCGGTCGTCGCCTTCGTCGACTACCTGAAGTCGCTGGTGGCGAGCGAGGCCGACGAGCCGCGCCGGCTCGACCCGGATGCCATGCCGCCGGTCGACGACAGCGGTGGCCCCGTGCCGCTGTCCTGAGGCCGGCCGATGGGTGCCTTGGATCGTGGCACTGACCGGGGGCCGCTGCTGGCGGCCTGCGCGGCGGCGGCGATCGTCGCCGCCGCGTGGCTCGCGGCGGGGCCGGTCGGCCCGTCGCGTGTCGACGGCCCCCCGGCCGTCGTGCCGGCCTCGGGCGACGAGGTGCTCGAGCGACTGCCGGCAGGGGCCTCGCGTGCGGCCGCCCAGGCG
>CAIUGQ010000108.1 GCA_903898725.1 uncultured Burkholderiales bacterium
GCCATCTGCGCGCCGGTGGGATAGAGCGTCGGCTCGGCATCCTCGCCGCGCGGCGACTCCTGCGCCAGCAGCGCCCGCGCGAGCGCATCGACCGGGCTTCTCGATGCGGCACGCAGCGCAGACGGCTCCGAGCCGGGCCAGGCCGCGTCGGCCTTCGGTCCGGCCGGATCGACCTTCGGTCCGGCGGCATCGGCGCCGGGCGCTGCGGCGTCGGTCTCGGCGGCCTTGACCCCGCGCATCAGCTGCTTGGCGATCATGTCGGACAGCCCGCCCGGGCGCCCCGACATCGCTTGCGCGAACTGGGTGTCGAGCATGCTGGCGTACACGTCCGCCCCGGTGCCCTCGAGCATCCCGCTCTTGGGCACCGCGTCGCGCATGCTCTTCAACACCATCTGCATGAACAGGGCCTCGAACTGCGAGGCGGCCTGCTTGACCGCGCCCGACGGATCCTTCGCCGCGCCCGTCTTGAGGGCGTCGAGCGAACGAACGTCGGTCGCGAGCGAACCCGGCACCCGCATGACTAGATGATCTCCAGCTCCGCCTTCAGGGAGCCCGCGGCCTTGAGCGCCTGCAGGATCGCGATGAGATCCTGCGCGGTGGCTCCGAGGCTGTTGAGCGCCTTGACGACGTCGGCCAGCTTGGCGCCCGATTCCAGCATCATCAGGGCCGCGCCGTCCTGCTTGATCTGTATATCGGCCTTTTCGGTCGCGACTGTAGAGCCCTGCGAGAACGCATTCGGCTGGCTCACCATCGGGGTGGTCGAGATCGACACCGACAGGTTGCCATGCGCGACCGCGCTCGGCGCCAGCGTCACCGACTGGTTCATCACCACCGAGCCGGTCCGGGCGTTGACGATCACCCGCGCCGGCGGCGTCACCGACGAGACGTCGATGTTCTCGAGCTCGGACAGGAACGCGACCCGTTTGTCATTCGCCGGCAGCTTGACCCGGATCACCCGGGCATCGATCGCCTGCGCGATCGCGCCGCCCGCCCCCGCCTTGCGGTTGATCGCATCGGCGACCTGGGTGGCGGCGGTGAAGTCGGTGGTCTTGAGCTCGAGCTGGATGGTGTCGTTCTCCAGCACCAGGTTCGGCACCGCACGCTCGACCGTCGCCCCGCCGGGCACGCGGCCCGCGCTCAGGTGATTGATCTGCACCTTGCTGCCCGCGGCGGACGCACCGGCGCCGCCGACCACGACGTTGCCCTGCGCCATCGCATAGATGAGACCGTCGGCGCCCTTGAGCGGCGTCAGCAGCAGCGTGCCGCCGCGCAGGCTCTTGGCGTTGCCGATCGAGGACACGGTCACGTCGATCGGCTGGCCCGGCTGCGCGTAGGCCGGCAGCTGGGTGGTGATCATCACCGCAGCGGTGTTCTTGAGCTGCGGGTTCACGCCGGGCGGCAGCGTCACGCCGAGCTGCTGCAGCATCGTGCCCAGGCTCTGGGTGGTGAACGGTGCCTGGGTCGTCTGGTCGCCGCTGCCGTCCAGACCCACCACCAGCCCGTAGCCGATCAGCTGGTTCATCCGCACGCCCTGCACCGTCGCGAGGTCCTTGATGCGCTCGGCGTGTGCCGGGCGCAGGCCCGCGGCCAGCGCGAAGAGCACGATCGCGGCGAGCAGCTGGCGCTTCGTCGGACGCGAGTCGCGCAGCGAAGCCAGCACGGTCCGCAGGCCGTGAGGGGTGACGAGGGCGGCGAGCGCGAGCAGGATCATCGGGTCGGGACGCCGGTCACAGCGGCGAATAGCTGAAGAAGAATCGCTGGAGCCAGCCGACGGTCATCGCGCGGTCGATGTCGCCGCGCCCCCGGAACTCGACGCGCACGTCGGCGATCTGGGTGGACTGGATGGTGTTGCCGGGACGGATGAAGCGCGGATCGACGACGCCCGAGAAGCGCAGCGAATCGACGGTCTGGTTCACGCCGACCTGCTTCTCGCCGATCACCACCAGGTTGCCGTTGGGCAGCACCTCGGCGACGGTCGCGGTGATGGTCCCGGTGAACACGTTGTCGCTGCCGCTCTCGCCCTTGGCGCTGGAGTCGTTCGACGAGGTCGCGCCGACCTTGGCGCGCGGCAGCGCCGGCGTGGTCACGAAGGGCAGCGAGGCGATCGCGCCCTCGAGCTTGCCCTCGCGGTTCACCGAGCTGTTCGAGCGCTGGCGCGCGGTGGTGTTCTCCTGGATCTGCACGGTGAGCAGATCGCCGACGGTCCGCGCGCGGATGTTCTCGAACAGCGGCCGATAGGCTTCGCCCTGGAAGATCGCGCCGGCACTGGCCGGCGGCGCGGTCGTCGCCGGCGGGATCACCGGTCGCGGCGGCGGCTGCACGACCTGGACCTGCGGCGTGCGCAGCTCGGCGCAGGCGGCCAGCAGGCCGATCGCGGCGAGGGCCGCGACGCGGCGGGCAAGGGCTCCGATCATCCTGGCGCTCACAGCTGCGAGAGGCGACCGAGCATCTGGTCCGCCGTGGAGATCGCCTTCGAGTTGATCTCGTAGGCGCGCTGGGTCTGGATCATCGAGACCAGTTCCTCGACGACGTTGACGTTGGAGGTCTCGACATAGCCCTGGCTGAGCGTGCCGTGCCCGTTCAGGCCCGGCGCGCCGACCGCCGGCGCCCCCGAGGCCGCGGTCTCGCGGAACAGGTTCTGGCCGATCGGATCGAGGCCGGCCGGGTTCACGAAGGTCGCGGTCTGGAACTGCCCGACCTGCGTCGGCGCAGCGGCCCCCGGGGTCAGCGCGGTGACGACGCCGTCGGCGCCGATCGTCACGTTGGTGGAGTTCGCGGGGATGGTGATCGCCGGATTCAGCGGATAGCCGTTGGCGGTCACGAGCTGCCCCTGCGAATCGACGCGCAGCGCGCCGTCGCGGGTGTAGGACGTGGTGCCGTCGGGCATCTGGACCTGCAGGAAGCCGCTGCCGCTGATCGCGAGATCGAGCGGGTTCTCGGTGCGGTTCAGGTTGCCCTGTCCGAAGTTGCGGCTCGTGCCGACCGGACGCACGCCGGTGCCGAGCTGCAGGCCGGTCGGCAGCATGTTCGTCTGCGTCTCCTGCGAGCCGGACTGGCGCAGGTTCTGGTAGAGCAGGTCCTCGAACTGCGCGTGGGCGCGCTTGTAGCCGTTGGTGCCGACGTTGGCGAGGTTGTGCGAGATCGTGTCGAGCTGCATCTGCTGCGCATCGAGCCCGGTCTTCGAAATCCAGAGCGAACGGATCATGGTGACTCTCCTCAGCCGTTGGGCGCGAGCAGCTTCGCGGCGCGCTGTTCGTTGCCTTCGGCGGTCTGCAGCATCTTCATCTGCATCTCGAACTGGCGAGCCGCGGCGATCATGCCGACCATCGACTCCACCGGATTGACGTTGCTGCCCTCGACGGCACCGTCGAGGACGCGCACGGCCGGATCGGCCGCGGCGGGATCACCGCCGACGGTGCGCATCAGGCCGTCGGCCCCCTTGCGCAGCTCGCCGACCGGCGGGTTGACGAGCTTGATCTGCCCGACCGGGGTCGGCGGCGTGGTGCCGACCTTCGCGGTCACCGTGCCGTCGGAGCCGATCGAGACCTCGGCCCCCTGCGGCACCGTGATCGGACCGCCGTCGCCCATCACCGGAAACCCGGCGCGGGTCTGCAGTGCCCCGTCGGCCGACACCTCCAGGCCGCCGGCCCGCGTGTACGCCTCGTTGCCGTCCAGACCCTGCACGGCGATCCAGCCCGGACCCCGCACCGCGATGTCCATCGGCCGTCCGGTCCTCGCGATCGGCCCTTCCGCGGCATCGAAGCCGGCGGTCGCCTCGAGCGCGTGGACGCGCGTCGGCGCGCCCTGCCCCTGGATCGGCACCGCGCGGAACGCCGAGAGGTCGGCGCGAAAGCCGTCGGTGCTCGCGTTCGCCAGGTTGTTGGCGATCGCGTCCTGGCGCGTCAGCGTCGCCTTCGCCCCCGACATCGCGGTGTAGATCACACGGTCCATGGCCGCTCCCGTTCAGCGTGCGTCGACGTCAACGCAGGTTGACGATGGTCTGCAGCAGCTGGTCGTGCGTCTTGATCGTCTGCGCGTTGGCCTGGTAGACCCGCTGCGCGGTGATCATCGCGACCAGTTCGGAGGTCAGGTCGACGTTCGAGTTCTCGACCGCGCCCGCCTCGAGCGAGCCGAGGATGCCGCTGCCCGGCGCGCCGAGCGTCGCCTGGCCGGCGCCCGCGCCTTCGACCCATGCGTTGTTGCCCAGCGGCACCAGGCCCTGCGGGTTCACGAAGTTGGCCAGCACGATCTGGCCCTGCGGCCGGGTCTGGCCGTTCGAGTAGCGCCCGACCAGCACGCCCGAGTCGTCGGCGGTGAAGCCCGACAGGCGCCCGGTGCCGAAGCCGTCCTGGGTGATCTCGGTGGTCGCGAAGCTCGCGCCGAACTGCGTGGCCGAAGTGAGGTTCAGCCCGAAGGTCATGGTGTTGCCGGCGTCCGCACCGACCGGGATGGTCAGGTTGAACGGCCCGGTCGGCGTGGTCATCGTGCCGCCGGTGTTGAAGTTCAGGGTCGCGGCGACGCCGGGCACGTCGGTGCCGTCGGCCGCGGCCCGCACCTCCCAGGTGTTGCCCGCCGTCTTGCGGTAGTACAGCGTCACCTGGTGGTCGCGGCCGAGCGAGTCGTAGACCGACATCGACATCGCGCTGTGATAGGTGTCCGGGTCGCTCGAGTCGAACGGGGCCGTGATCGCGGCGTCGCGCGCATCGAGGTTGAGCTGCGCCCGGGCCATCGCGGTCGGCTTCGGCGAGATGTCGGCGGTGCTGATCTTGAGCTCGGTCGGCGTGCCGTTGGCGGTGGCGCCGCCCGCATCGACCTGGTAGCCGGTCAGCCGGGCGCCCTGCGCCGTCACGATGTAGCCGTCCTTGTCCATGCGGAACTGGCCGTTGCGCGTGTACTGGGTGGCGCCTTCCATCGAGACGCGGAAGAAGCCGCGGCCGTTGATCGCCATGTCGAGCGGGTTCTGCGTCGACACGATGTCGCCCTGCGTGAACTGCTGCGCGACGCTCGAGACCGCGACACCGATGCCGGTGGTGGCCGCGGACAGGCCGGTGAGTGAATTGGCGTACATGTCGGCGAACTCGACGCGCGACGACTTGGCGCCCACCGTGTTGGCGTTCGCGACGTTGTTGCCGATCACGTCCAGGTTGCGTGCGGCGGCGCTGAGGCCGGACAGACCGTGCTGGAAACTCATGCTCGAGGGCTCCTGCTGTGAAGATGGGTGCTGCGGTGAATTCGGGGGACCGTGCGGCGGATCAGAGGATCCCGCGCACCTGGTCCATGGTCTTGGAGCCGAAGGCGCCGAGCTGCAGCGTCGCGCCCGAGGCGCCGATCGTCACCGCCTGCACCGGGGCCGCGGTGAGCGCGGTCGCCTCGACCTTGCTGCCGCCGTCGACGGCGGTGACCCGCATGCGGTAGGCGCCCGGATCGAGCGTCCGGGTGCCCGAGACGCCGTCCCACTGGAAGGTCTGCAGGCCGGCGGGCTGGGGGCCGAGCTCGACGTTGTCGACCACGGCGCCGCTGCGGTCGAGCACGTCGACCCGCACCGAGGTGGCCGCGGCGGCGAGCTCGAAGCCGGCCTTCGCGACGCCGTCCTTCGGCAGTTCGAGCGCATCGCCCTCGACCAGCACGCGGCGGCCGACCATCGAGGCGGCCTCGCTGGTGCTGCCCTGCTTGCTGCCCTCGACGAGGGTCTGCAGCGAGGTGTTGAGCTTGTCGATGCCCTTGACCGTGTTGATCTGGGCGAGCTGGGTCGTGACCTGCGCGTTGTCGAGCGGGTTCAGCGGGTCCTGGTTCTTCATCTGCGCGACGAGCAGCTTGAGGAAGCGGTCCTCGGTTGCGTCCTCGCTGGCCTTGCCGGTGGTGCCGGCCCCGCCGGTCGAGCCTTCGGTGGCGCCGGTGCCGGTGCTGTTGCGAAGCTGGTTCAGGACCGAATCGAAGGCGGCGCTGCCGGCGCCGGTGCTGCCGGTGCCGCTGGCGCCCGACTGCGTCGCGGGCGTCGCCGCCGACGGCGGGGTCACGGCCTTGGGTGAGGTGATCGCGCTGAGGCTCATGCTCGGTGGTCCGGTTGGGCGGCGGTCACGACTGGCCCATCTGCAGCGTCTTCTGCAGCAGCTGGCGGGCGGTGTTCATGACTTCGACGTTGTTCTGGTACGAGCGCGACGCGGAGATCATGTTGACCATCTCCTCGACCACGTTCACGTTGGACTGGGTCACGTAGCCGGTCTGGTCGGCCATCGGGTGGCCCGGCTCGTAGACCCGCTTGGCCGGCGCGTTGTCCTCGATCACCGACGACACCTTCACGCCGGCGCTGCCGTCGGGGGTCGGCTGGCTCTGGAAGACCACCTGCCGGGACTTGTAGCTCTGGCCGTCGGGCCCCGCGACCGATTCGGCGTTGGCGAGGTTGCTCGCGACGACGTTGAGCCGCTGGCTCTGCGCGGAGACCGCGCTGCCCGAGATGTTGAAGACCTTCATCAGCGACATGGCCGCCCCCCTCACTCGCCCCGGATCGCCGACAGCAGCGTCCGGACCGAGCCGTTGATGAACCGCAGGCCCGCCTCGTAGCGGACCGCGTTGTCCGCGAAGTTCGCCCGCTCGCGGTCGAGGTCGACGTTGTTGGCGTCGAGGCTCGGCTGCTCGGTGACCCGATACTTCTGGACGGTCGAGTCGAGCCGCCCGCCCCCGCCGGTGCCCCCCGCGCCGCCGAGGTGGCCGGGATGCGTCGTCGCGACGGCCTGTGCGCCCGGCGCGGCGGCCGCGCCGTTGCGTTCGCCCGTGGCGTCGGCCAGCGCCGCCTTGAAGTCGAAGTCGCGGGCCGCGAAGCGCGGGGTGTCCGCGTTGGCGATGTTGCCGGCGATCACCTTCTGGCGTTCTGCGCGCAGCAGTAGCGCGCGGCCATGGAAATCGATCGACTCGGTCAGTCGGCTGGCGCTCATGTCGACGGGCTCCGGTCGGGATTCATGCGGCAATGGTGGCCGCGCGCCGAGGAACTTAAGCGCCGAAAAGCGGCGCGGCGGACCCGCTGATCGGACTCACCCGGCCCCGGGGCGCTGCCTATCCTCGCCCTCATCCCTACTGCTTCAGTCAGGTGCCCGCCGATGCACGCTCCGACCCGCCCCACGTCACGCCGCGGTGCCCCTCGCCTCGTGGCGGCCGTCGCCCTCGCGACTGCGTGCGTCACCGCCGCCGCGCAGACCGCGCCGCAGCCGGCACTCGCCCCGGAGCCGGTCCGGGCGTTCGTCGAGCGCCTGGTGCCGGCCGGGTCCGGACGGGTGGAGGTTCAGGTCGGCGCGCTCGACCCGCGGCTGCAGCTCGCCCCCTGCGCGCGCGCCGAGCCCTATCAGTTGCCCGGGACCCGGGCCTGGGGCCGGACGATGGTCGGGCTGCGCTGCGTCGAGGGCGCGACCTGGTCGGTCGCGCTGCCGGTCACCGTGACCGTCCGCGGGCGGGCGCTGGTCGCCGGCGAGGCCCTCGCCGCCGGCAGCAGCCCGTCGGGCGCATCGCTGCGCATCGAGGAGGCCGACCTCACGCGCGAGCCCGGCACGCCGGTCACCGATACGGCCCAGCTCGTCGGCCGCAGCTTGATCCGACCGGTGGCCGCCGGGCAGGTTATCCGTCTGGAGCACCTGCGGATCACCCAGACGGTGGCCGCGGGCGACCCGGTGCGCATCCAGATGGTCGGCCAGGGGTTCATGATCCAGGCCGACGGGCAGGCGCTCGCGGGGGCCGGCGACGGCCAGCCGATCCGGGTACGGACCGACAGCGGTCGAATCCTCGCCGGAACGCTCCGCGGACGAACGGTCGAAGTCAGGATATGAACGGACGCCGTTCTGCCTTGACCGCAGCGTCTGGGGGTGTGCAACCGTGCTTTTCGGCCTCAAGTCGGGCGACCGAGTGACGATAATGGACCTGAGGGGCGCTCTGACTGTGCCCCCAGGAGAATGCGATGAAGATCGGACCCAGTAATACGGATGGCATCCGTGTCGACGGTGGCACCACCGGAGGCATCGATCGGTCGTCTCCGGTCCGGACCGGCACCGGCCCCGGCCCGGCGGCAGCGCCGACCGATGTCGACCGCGTCTCGCTGTCCGGCAAGACCGTGCCGCTGCCCGGCGACAACGGCCTGGTCTCCTACAACGACAAGAAGGTCGAGGAGATCCGGCAGGCGATCGCGGAAGGCCGCTTCCCGGTGGATGCCAAGCGCGTCGCCGAGCAGCTGCTCGCCGATGCACGCGACTTCCTCGGCGTGAAGAACGCCGCGTGATGACGCTGCCTGCCGACGCCGCATGACGACGCCGCATGATGTGTGCTGACCGCTGCCTGACGAGCGCCGCCGGATGACACAGACCCGCCCGCGCACGCTGCCCGCGCATGCCGCCGGCGAGCGTGCGCTCGCCGCCCTCGAGACGCTGCTCGAGACGCAGCGCCGCGCGATGAGCGCCGGCGACGTCGGCGCGATGCAGGCCGCGCATGCGGACATCCACGGACTGCTGTCGAACCCGGCGTGGCGGCGCGACGCGGCACGCGTGCCGTCGCAGACCCGCGTGCGCGCGGCCCTGCAGTCGGCCGCGATCAACGCCGGCCTGGCCGCTCGCGGCGAGGCCCATGCCGCCCGCGCGCTCGCCGCGCTCGGCGGGGCACCCTCCCTCTACACCGCTACCGGCGGGCTCGGCGCGCGGAGCGGTCCGTCGCGAGGCCTCTCGGCCTGACGGCCCCGGCAACGGGGCACCGGCACGGCGCGCAGGCGCCGCCCGATCCGCACACAGCACAACGGGCCCCGCGAGGGGCCCGTCTGCGTTGCGGGCGGCGCGGGCGCGCCGCCGCCGCGACCGCTCAGAACCGGTAGGCGATCCGCAGCCCGCCCCAATGGCGGCCGCCGACCACGATCGGTGCCGACAGGTCCTTCATCAGCACGAACTGGCCGCCGCCCATGTCGCGGCGGTAGGTCTGCAGCAGGAAGCGACGCTCGTTGCGGCCGGCGGCCAGGCCCGTCCGGTCGGCGAAGATCCGCCGGTTGCGGCAGTTCGCCGCGTTCCACACCGGGTCGGGCCCCTGCGGCCGCGAGAACTTCTGGTTGTGGGTCGGCAGGTAGCCGTTGCGGTCGACCGCCGCGCAGAACACGACGTTCGGCAGCGTCGCGACGACCGGCTCCTGCAGCTCGGGCAACAGTGCATCGGTCAGCGCGGTGAACCGCGTCAGGTGCTGCACAGGATCGGTGCCCGCGATCGGCTGGTAGCGTTCGTCGAACAGGTCGCCGAGCGTGATGCGGCCGGCGGCGACTGCCTCCTCGAAGCGCTGGGCGATCGCGGTCGCGGTCCGGATCGCGGTCTCGATGTACGGGGTGTCGGCGGTGTGCACGCCGCTGCTCGCGGTGAGCTCCAGCAGCGATTCCGAGACACCGAGGAAGGTGCCGGCCCGGCCTCGTGCGGCCTCGAGCGCGCCGGCGGCGCGGTCGACCTGCTCGGCCAGTTCGCGCACCGTGCCCAGCACCGACTCGCAGGTGGCGAGGTTGGCCTGCGCGGCGCCCGCGATCCCGTCGACCTGAGCCTCGGCACGGCCGAGCGCGGCGTGGAACGCGCTCGCGCCGCCTCCCTCGCCCGGCACGATCTCGCGCGAGAGCGCATCGATGCGCGCGTCGAGCTGCTTGACCGTGCCGGTGATGAGCTTGGAGGACTGCTCGACCTTCGCGGCCAGATCGCGGACCGCGTCGGCGACCACGCCGAAGCCGCGTCCGGCGTCGCCGGCGCGCTTGGCCTCGACCGAGGCGTTGAAGGCGACCAGCCGGGTCTGCAGTGCGATGCGCGTGATCTCGCCGGCGGCCTCCGACACCTCGCGCAGCGTGTCGACCACGCCGGCGACGCCGCGCCCGACCTGCTCGACCGCATCGCGCGCGTCCTGGACCGCGCCGCGGCTCGCATCGGTCGCCTCGGCGATCGTACGGTTCGCGCTGTACATGTCGTCCATCTCGACCGAGGCGCGACGGAACCGGTCGCGCTGGCGCGCACTGTCGGCGGCCAGGTCGTCGAGCGTCCCCGACAGTTCGGCGGCCTCGCGCCCGAGGTCGCCGGCCTGCCGCGCGAGCGCCGCGAGGCTGACGCCGTCGAGCGAGCCGCCCGGCTGCGATGCCGCCGGGCCGGCCGACTCGGTGTCCGGTGCGGCCCGTCTCTTGATGAGCGAGGGGATCATGATCCGTCCTTTCCGTGGTTCATCGCCGTCCGCTCACCACCCCTTGAGCTTCGTGCGCAGCCGCGCGACCGCCTGACTGTGGAGCTGGCAGATCCGCGACTCGGTGACACCGAGGACCGCGCCGATCTCCTTCAGGTTCATGTCGTGCTCGTAGTACATGCCCATGACCTGGCGTTCGCGCTCGGGCAGCGCCTCGATCGCCGCGGCGAGCGAGGCCCGGAACCGGTCGTCGTCGAGCGCCTTGACCGGGTCGAGGCTGTCGGGTCCCGGATGCCGGTCGATGAAGCTCTCGTCCGAATCGGACCCGACAAAATCGTCCAGGTACAGGAGCTGTCCGCCGTGCGCGTCGCCCAGCATCTGCTGGTAGTCGGCGAGCGACAGGCCCATCTGCTCGGCGACCTCGGTCTCCGTCGCCGAGCGGCGCACGCGCTGCTCGACCGCATGGACCGCTGTCTCGATGGCCCGCTGGTTGCGGCGCACCGAGCGCGGCAGCCAGTCGCCGCCGCGCAGCTCGTCGATCATCGCGCCACGGATGCGCTGCATCGCGAAGGTCTCGAACTGGGCGCCGTGCCCGGTCTCGTAGCGCGACAGCGCATCCATCAGGCCGATCATGCCGGCCTGGATCAGGTCGTCGATCTCGACGTTCGCCGGCAGCCGCGCGATCAGCTGCGACGCGAGGCGCCGCACCATCGGCGCATACCGTTCAACCGCAGCGCTGCGATCCAGCGTCCCGCGTGCCGTGTACATCTCACCTCCCGCCGTCAATGAGGCCGCCATGTCGCGCCCTCCCCCTGTCCGCGTGCCCACTCGGTCAGGTCGTCAGCCAGGCGCCGATAGGCGCCCGGCATCGTCGTGTCGGGGGCCGCGCCGCCGAAGGCGAGGTCGACTCCCAGGAATCGGTGCACCGTCTGCGCCAGCCGTTCGTGCCCGAGCCGCGCGGGCGCACCGCCCGTGCCGCGACCGAACAGCGCGCAGACCCCGCGGATCGAGCCGAGCCCGACCAGGGCCTTGATCCGCGCGTAGGCCGTGGCCAGCGCCTCGGTGTCGGCACCGGCCAGCACCACCGCCTCACTGCTCGGCAGGGCCAGACCGCGGGCGAGCCGCCCGTCGTCGACCGCCACCAGCGTCAGCTCGGCGCGCGCGGCGATCGACGGCAGCCGCTGCAGGTCGTCGCCGGTCTGCATCGAATGGATCGCGGTCAGTCCGTTGCGCGGCCGGGCGCGTGCCAGCTGTTCGATGACGGCGTCGAAGTCGCTCACCACCGTCACCCGCGTGCCGTTGTCGGCCAGCGCCTGCGCGAGCCGGACGACGAAGTCGGGATGCTCGCCCGCGCCCGCCACCGGCAGCACCGGGCCGCCGCGCCGCGGCATCGCCCGTCGCAGGCCGGCCGCCTGATCGTTCCCGCGATCAAGCATGCGAGACGTCCCCCTGCAGCGCCGCTGCGACACCGAACACCAGCGGCAGCTCCTCGTCGTCGAGCGCGAAGGCGCCGGCCGGTGGCGCCATCAGCGCCCGGCGCACCAGCCGCGCGCCGTCGGGCGCCTGCCAGTCCTCGGGCACGCGCTGGCCGTCGCACACGCCCAGCAGCCTGATGCGCTGGCGCAGCAGGCAGTCGAGCGCGCCGCCCAGCCGGGCGGCCTCGTCGACCTTGGTCAGCACGACGCCGGCCGCCTGCCGCGCCTCGTAGGCGCGCAGCGACTCGTCGATCGTCTCGGCCTGCGCCGCGCAGCTCGCGACCACGACGTGCTTGATGTCGGCCCGCGGCAGCGACATCAGCAGGCTGCGGATGCGCTCGTCGCGGTGACCCATGCCGACCGTGTCGATCAGCACCAGCTGCCGCGAGCCGCGCAGGCGCAGCAGGTCGTGCAGCGCCGACGCGTCGTGGGCGATGTGCACCGGCACGCCGAGGATCCGGCCGAAGGCGCGCAGCTGGTCGTGCGCGCCGAGACGGTAGGTGTCGACGGTGATCAGCGCCACCGACTGCGCGCCGTGCTTGAGCACGTGGCGCGCGGCGATCTTCGCCGTCGTCGTGGTCTTGCCGACCCCGGTCGGGCCGACCAGCGCGAACACCCCGCCCGCCTCGAACGACTCGGCGCGCGGCGCGCAGCGCAGGTTGCGCGCGAGCACCTCCTCGAGCCAGGTCTGCGCATCGCGCTCGCCGTAGTCGGACGGCAGCTTCGAGACCACCGAGCGGGCCAGCTTGAGCGAGAAGCCCGCCGACACCATCGTACGCAGCAGCTTGCCCTGCACGGGGCTGCGGCGCACGCCCTCGAACCAGCTCACCGTGGCGAACTGGCGCGCGATCATGCCCTTGAGCGACTGCAGTTCGGCGACCAGCGCCTCGTTGCCGGCCGACGGGCCGGCCTGCGATGCGTCGTGCGCAGCCGGCATCGGCGGCCGGCCCGCGCCGGCACCGGCGGCGGCGAACGCCTCGGCGCGAGCCGCGGCGGGCGGCTCGGACACTTCGGGCGGGGTGAACAGGCCCGGCATCACGCCGCCGGGATGTCCGCTGCCGGCGAAGCCGGCGTCGGCGGCACCATACGCACCCGCATCGGGCGGCGGGGCGAGGAAGGTCGGCTCGGTGCGCATCGGCATCCGCGCGGTGGGCACCTCGGCACGTTCGGCGCGGCGGGCTGCGGGTTCGGCGCGCATCGGCGCGGGTTCGGCGCGGCGGGGCGCGGGATCGGCCCGCATCGGCGCCGCTGCGGCGTGCATCGGCACAGTCTCGGCGCGCGCAGGCATCGCCTCGGCACGAGCCCGCGGTGCCTGGGCGGTCGCTGCCCGCGCCCC